>CALXBJ010000048.1 GCA_944386515.1 uncultured Pygmaiobacter sp. | reverse complement strand
TGGCGGTATAGCTCAGTTGGCTAGAGCATTCGGTTCATACCCGAAGTGTCACCGGTTCGAATCCAGTTACCGCTACCAAACAAAGTTTAGGTAAACCAGTAGGGTACCGCTTGCAACAGCGGGTGGTGTGAGGCTTTACGATTTTACCTAAGCTTTGCACGGCCCGATGGTCAAGAGGTCAAGACACCACCCTTTCACGGTGGTATCCCGGGTTCGATTCCCGGTCGGGTCACCAAAACGAGACAAATCCGAACCAGTTTCTGGTTCGGATTTGTTTTTTATCTGTTTTTCCAAAAAGCGGACATCAAAAAAAGCACCCCTGTGCCGCCGGTTGCCGGCAGCGCAGGGGTGTCTTTTTGATATCTGGGCGGTGTGCCGGTTTTCTCTAAAGGGGGTCCGCCTTCTCACTGCCCCTCCCGGCGGGTCATCCGCACCGCCGCAAATCCTGCCAACAGCGGCAGGATTACGCAGGCCGCGACCCCGGCGGAATTTCCGACAAACAGGAAGTAAATCAGCCCTGCCAGCCCAACCAGCATCAGCACCACCGAAAAGAGCGCAAGCCCGCGCCGCAGTCCCTCCGCGCGGTTGAGGCTAAGTACCAGCGTGAGGATATCCTCTTCCACCGCCGCGAGATGCTGCGCGCCGGCCTCTTCCAGCTCCTCCTGCCCGCGGAAGCCCCACAGTACCCCGCAGCTGGCGGTCTTTGCGTTCTGCGCAGTGCGGATATCGACATTGCTGTCCCCGACATACAGCACCTCATCGGGGTGCAGCCCAAAGTCCGCAATCACCTTCTTGAGCGCAGCCGGGTCCGGTTTGACCAGCGTCCCCTGCTGCCCCGCAACCGAGTCAAAAATCCCCGGAAAATACTCCTCGACAATCTGGGTGACAAACTCGTGCGGCTTGTTCGAGACCACTCCCAGCCGCATCCCCTTCTCCTTCAGGCCGCGCAGCAGCGCCTGGATACCGGGATAGGGCGCAGTGCAGTCCCTCATATGCTGCTGGTAATAGGCGTCGAACAGCGCGGTGGCGCGCTCCACAACCGCTTCATCCTCCCGCTGCTGCGGCGGCAGCATCCGCAGCATCAGGTTGCGCCGCCCATCCCCCACAAGCTTCTTGTACTCCTCCACCGTGTGGGTCGGACAGCCCAGCCGCTCCAGCGCATCGTTGGACGCATTCGCCAGATCCTCTATCGTGTTCAGCAGGGTGCCGTCAAGATCAAAAACCACAGCCTTTATCATATTTGTCTTCCTCCCAAAAAGAGCGCCGGCAGGGCCGGCGCCCGCTCAAAGATTAAAGTCCAGCTGCTGCACGCGGAAAAATTCCACCCCGCGCAGATGGTAGGTGTGCCGTGAGGGGGTGTGTACCCTCAGGTCGCAGCGGCCCGCGGCTGCCGCAGTCGGCAGTCGGGTGACGGTATAGGACAGGTCATCGGTGCAGACTGTGACCAGATAGCGGGTGAACAGCCGGCTGTATCCCAGTGTCAGCGAGCGGTTTTCATTTTTGCAGAACCCCTCGGTGAAAAACCCCTCCAGCTGGCAGAGAAGGCTCAGCGCGGCAAATCCTATCCCCACCCCGAGAAAGAGCGAGACGGCGGGCAGCACCCGCAGCGAGACCGCCCACAGTGCGAGCAGGGTCAGGCAGGCGGCGCCGGGCTTCCACAGGTACTGCGGCAGGCTTTTGCGCCGCGGACTGCACAGCGGCTGGTCGGGCGGGCAGAACTCCGGCACCAGCCGGCGCAGCGAGGCCTCCCCCCTGCGGCTTGAGACCAGCACCGGCAGATCCTCTCCCCGAAAACAGCCCGCGCTGAGATAGACCGGATAATAGTGCAGCAGCCGCGCCGCGGGGGTAATCCGCACCGTGCAGCTGCTGATGGCGCTCACCAAAATACGCCGCTCGGTATAGGTCAGCAATCCGCCCCGGCAGAGCAGTACCCCGCCCGCGCGGCAGGCCGTGAACCGAAAGGTCCGCAGCAGGCTGTCCAGCACAGAGAGTGCAAAAAAGGACAAAAGCAGCGCGAACAGCAGCGACAGGCCCGCCGGCAAAAAGGCCGCCAGCAGATGCTCCAGCCGCAGCAGCCCGCCCAGCGCGAGGTCCCGCAGCCCGGTGCCGAAGAGGGAGATCGTCCGCCGGGCAGCAAGGACCACAACAAAGCCGGTTGCGATCATGTTGGCCGACAGCAGGATAAACACCAGCCGCTTTGCCCCGGCCGGTTCAAAGCCGCCGAGCTTTTTCGGCTCCGGCAGCAAAAAATCCGCCAGCCGACCAGCCTCCTGCCTTGGCAGGGTCAGCCTGAGCCTGCGCAGGCCGCTTCCCGCCTTGAAGTAAACGGTCAGCTGTGTCGCGCCGACCAGCCGCAGCAGGACCGGCCGGCAAAGCTCCACCGCACAGACCTGCCCGCAGGGGTAGCCGGAGAGCTGCCGGACCAGCACCCCCCAGCGCACCCACACCGCGTTCCCCTCCACAAAGACGCGGGAGCTCTGCCAAAATGCCGCCAAAATCCCTCCGCAGCCCAGCAGGATCAAAAGGTCCTGCGTGAATGCCAGCCAGGCCGAAGCGATGTCAAACGCCAAAATTGCCTGAAGGATAGGTATTACACAAAGTAATAATGCGTATTTTATATACTTTATAAAGTGCATCGGATGAAGACGGATTCCCTTCATTCTCCCGCCTCCTCAAGAATCAGCGCCGCGCGCAGGCGCTCACTGTCCGCAATGGACAGGCCGATCACCGGGGTGGACAGGCCGGTGGTGTGGATCAACACCGCGCAGACGCCGAGCCGCCGGCTCAGCGGGGAGGAAAAGCAGTTCACCCCGGTGACACAGCGGCGCGGAATCCGCTGCAGAACCCGGTAGAAAAACCCCCGCTCAATCGAGAGCTCCCGTTCCGTGACCCGCACCCAGTAGCCGCGCCGATGCAGCTCGCCAAAGCAGAAAGCCGCCGCGCTCAGCAGCAGAAAGCTGCCGGCGCCCCAGCAAATCCCGCCCAGCAGCCAGAGCAGCAGCCCCGCTGCCGCGGCGAGGGCGGTCAGCCAGCAGCCGACGAGCAGCGCGCCTTTCCTTGAGATGGTAAAGTTCACCCAAAACGCTCCGTTTCTCTGTCAATTTACCAGGAGAGATTCAGCACCTGACCGTCCCACAATCCGCTCAGCGCCGACAGAATCGCCGAGACATAGGTGCTGCGCACCGCGTAGCGGGCTTCCCCGTTGATCTCAATCGCATGGCGTTTGATCCCGTAAGGGACAAACCGGATCACATCGGTGCGGTACTCAGGCTCCTCTTCCCCTGTCGGCTCATCATAGACAAAGGTTACCGTCATCTCCGGCAGGATGTTCTGCACCGGGTCCTCAATCTCATACTCCGCCTGCAGTGAGCAGAGCAGGCGGTAAAAGCTGTCAAAGGTCTCCCCTGACAGCGGGTCGCCGTTCCAGTTCCAGCCGGTGCTTGTCTTGACGAACTGCGCACTCACCCCTGTGCCCTCAACCCGGATCTCCCGCAGCGTATCCGGGTCCGGCGCCATCAGGTACCGGGTCATCAGGGCGTATTCGTCTGCGCCCTCCCAGGTCACCGCAAGCGCGGAAAGCCGGTAGACCGCCGGCACCCCTTCGCGGTATACATAGTAGAAGCTGCCCGAAAAATCGCCGATCCGCAGGGTGACCTGTTCCCCAAGAACGGTGAAGGAGAGGACGCTGCGGGGCTGCTCGGCCGAGAGCCCATATTCCCTGAGCTCAACCTCTGTCGGGTAGAGGGTCACGACATCGGTTGCCTTGAGGGTATTGAGGTCGCCGAAATAGGTCTTGAAAGCATCAGGATCCACATAGTAAGGGCGCGGTCCCACCAGACGGTAATTATAGGAAAAACCGGCGCCGTCTGTCTGGGTGGTGCGCAGCCGCTCCAGTTCGATGGATTCCTCCCCCGTTGTCAGCTTGATGCTGCTGGGCAGGACGGTGCCGTCCGACCTGGAGGGCGCAAGGGAGAGATCCAGATAGACGCTCGGCTCCGCCAGCAGGTAGCGGATGGAGGCGCGGTCGATTCGATAGACCGATTGGGATCCGTTGACCCGGATATAGTATTGATCGGTCCCGGCAATCTGCGAGCCGACCTCGATGAGGATTCCCCCGCCGTCGGAGTAGACGGCTTCCGCCCGGGCCAGCGGGAGATCAAACCCATAATCCGGCGCGGGGCTGTCGGGGTCTTTGGGCTGTTCCAGCGGCCCCCACGCCGTCAGGCTGGTGCACTCCTGCGCCAGCTCGTCAAACGCGTCCGTCGAGAGCGGCAGCCCCTTGAGCTGGTCGCAGTGATACCCCTCTCCATCATAGGTGATGGTATAGTTGCCGCTGGCGTTCTCGATCTCCACCGAGGAAAACGCGTTCTGCGCCCGGTCGGACAGGGTGACCGACCCCTCCTTTGAGGAGGGATGTGCCGATGGCAGAAAAACGGACAGCAGCAGGGCAAAACAGCCCAGCGAGAGAAAAACCAGCAGCGCTGTCAAAAATTGTTTGCTGATCTTCATGCAAACCTCCGAGTCGGCGGCCGCTCCCCCGGGCATCTCCCGCGGAAAACCGTCCGCCCAGACTTACCCCCATCCAAAAGGCCGCACGATTCCGTCTTTGGCGCCATGAGGGTATCCTTCGCTTTTATTATACAAAATATGCCGTCGGATGAAAAGAATCCTTGTTTTCACCCCGGGCAAAAAGAAAAAACGGACCGGGCGTTGCGGTCCGTCTTGCGTATCCTTTTTCTCAGCCGTTATCCGCCAGTCCCCACCGCTTGGACAGATCGTGAAATGCGGTGTTTTTTGCGACACAGACCACCTTATCCCCGCCCATCAGCATGGTGTTGCCGCGGGGGATGATCAGCTCCTGCCCGCGGGTGAGAAAGACGATAACCACATCGTGCGGGATATCCAACTCCGCGAGGCAGCGGCCGGCGAACTTGAAGTTGTCCGGGAGGAACACCTCGGTGAGGGAGGCATCCCCGCCGGCAATGCTCATCAGGTGATGGATGGCATCGGTCTCCACCTCACGCTCAATCAGCCGGGCAATGCTGTCGGTGCTGCTCACCGTGATATCGACCCCCAGCATCTTGAGCACCTCGGAGTTTTTGGGGTTGTTGACCCGGGCGACCGTCTTCTTGATGCCAAAGACCTTTTTGGCCAGCTGGCAGGCGACCAGATTCGTCTCATCCCGACCGGTGACCCCGACCAGCGCCCCGCAGCCGCCCGCGCGTGCCAGATCCAGAATCTCGACCAGCGTGCCGTCGCCGTGGATGACCGGCAGCTCCAGCTGGTCGGCCAGCCGGCTGCAGGTGTGCTCGTCTATCTCGATGATGATCGGGTCATGGCCGTGCTCCATCAGGGTCTTGGAGAGGTAGTATCCGACCTTCCCGCCGCCAACAATACACACTCGCATGGGTCACGCCTCCTCTTTCAGCATCGTATCCAGCAGATTATCCACCGTCAGGATGGTCGGGCAGATCGTTTGGAAGTCGGTGCGCTCGGAAAAAACCTTCTGCCGGGCTGGGTCGTAGATCCGCGCCGTGACATTTTTAATCCCGAAAAATTTGGTCGCAATCTCGGCGACCATGATATTGGTGTTATCGTCCGGCGTGGCGGCGACCACGGCATCGCAGCTCTCAATTCCGGCCGAGCGGAGCACATCGACATCGATGGGTTCCCCGCAGACGCACAGCCCGGAAAAGCCCTCCAGCCGCACATTGTCCGCAGGGTCCAGCGCCGAAGCGCTGCGATCCACAATCGACACATCATGTCCCAATTTCTCCAACACCTGTGCAAGGTAGGAGCCGACCTTTCCACAGCCCACAATCAAAATGTTCAAAATATTATCCACCTCACTGCAACAAAACCGGTATCTCGGCATCACGGGCGAGTATGATTGCCTTATAAGGATCAGACAGCGCAACTATTATAGCTTACCTTTGGAAAAATATCAATCATAAAGCGCAAAACTTTTTTATGCTGCGGCAATCATTCTCCCAATAAAAAGAAAATTTCCGCAAAGCGTGATAAAAATGGGCGAAATGCTTGCAAAATCAAAAATTTATGGTAAGATAATAGATGCACTTCTTTTATGCGTCCGTAGCTCAGTTGGATAGAGCGTTCGGCTCCGACCCGGAAGGCCGCAGGTTCGAATCCTGTCGGGCGCACCAGCTCGTTGCAGGCGTTTGCTGTCTGCGACGGGCTTTTTCTTTTTCCGATCCTTCTATATGGACCCCCTTCTCTCCGCGGCAAAGAGATCATCGCAGAGAAGGCGGCTTCTTCCCAGTCGCCGCCCTTCCCTCTTTGCAAAAACCCCCGATGCACTGATGCATCGGGGGTTTTGCTTTTCCTGCACAAGCGGAATATTTCCCTACCCTGTTTTACCGGGGTGCTTTGTCCTTTAAAATGGAAATCTTTCCCAAATTATTTCTTCTTCGGACGCAGCTCAGCCTTGCCGCCCATATAGGGGCGCAGTACCTCGGGGATCCGCACGCTGCCGTCTGCCTGCAGGTTGTTCTCCAACAGGGCAATCAGCATCCGCGGCGGCGCGACGCAGGTATTGTTGAGGGTGTGGGCGAGATAGTTCTTGCCGTCCGCGCCCTTGATCCGGATGCGCAGCCGGCGGGCCTGCGCGTCGCCCAGATTGGAGCAGCTGCAGACCTCGAAATACTTTTTCTGACGGGGGCTCCAGGCCTCGATATCGCAGCTCTTGACCTTCAGGTCGGTCAGATCGCCGCTGCAGCACTCGAGCTGACGCACCGGGATATCGAGGCTGCGGAATAGCTCGACGCTGTTCTTCCAGAGCTTGTCATACCACGCCATGCTGTCCTCCGGCTTGCAGACGACGATCATCTCCTGCTTTTCAAACTGGTGGATCCGATAGACGCCCCGCTCCTCGATGCCGTGGCTGCCCTTCTCCTTGCGGAAGCAGGGGCTGTAGCTGGTCAGGGTCTGCGGCAGCTGATCCTCGGGGATAATCTGGTCGACAAACCGGCCGATCATCGTGTGCTCGCTGGTGCCGATCAGATAGAGGTCCTCCCCCTCGATCTTATACATCATTGCATCCATCTCGGGGAAGCTCATAACCCCTTCCACCACGGCGCCATGCATCATGAAGGGGGGAATGACATAGGTAAAGCCCTTCTGATCGATCATGAAGTCCCGCGCATAGGCCAGAACCGCCTCGTGCAGCCGGGCGATATCCCCCAGCAGATAGTAAAAGCCGTTGCCGGCCACCCGGCGGGCGCTGTCCAGATCAATGCCGTCAAAACTCTCCATGATCTCGGTGTGATAGGGGATCTCAAAGTCCGGCACCACCGGCTCGCCGAACCGCTGGACCTCGACGTTGTGGCTGTCATCCGGGCCGATGGGGACGCTCGGGTCGATCATGTTGGGGATGGCGAGCATGATGCCGCGGATCTTCTCCGCCAGCTCGCTCTCCTTCGCCTCCAGCTCCTTGAGCCGGTCGGCCTGCTGCGCAACCTGCGCCTTGACCTGCTCCGCCTCCTCCTTTTTGCCCTGTGCCATCAGGCCGCCGATCGTCTTGGACAGGCGGTTGCGCTCCGCGCGGAGGGACTCCGCCTCGGTGATGGTCTTGCGGTTTTCGGCATCCAGCGCGATAACCTCATCCACCATCGGCAGCTTCTGGTCCTGAAACTTCTTCTTGATGTTTTCTTTGACCAGATCGGGATTCTCTCGTACAAATTTGATGTCCAGCATTAGTCTTTCTTCTCCTTTTCATATTTTCCTAAAAGATTTGCAAATGCTTTGAGTTGTTCGTCGTTGTAAAAGTGCAGCTGCAGCGTGCCCTTTCCGTCCTTGTACTTCACATCCACCTCGGTGCCGAGGGCCTCCTGCAGCGAAAGCTCCACCTCACAGGGCAATGCGGGGCGTGGGGCCTGTCTGCGCTCCCGTTTTGGCTTTGCCATCTTCTTGCACAGCGCCTCTGCCTGCCGCACATTCAGCCCCTGCGCGACCATAATCCGGATCGCGTCCATCTGGGCATCCGGTCCTTCCAGCGTCAGCGCCGCCCGCGCGTGGCCGGCGCTGATCTTGCCTTCCCGCAGCAGATGCAGCGCCTCCTGTGGCAGCCCCAGCAGCCGCAGCGCATTGGCGACCGCCGGCCGGCTCTTTGAGAGCCGCGCCGCCGCCTGCTCCTGTGTCAGGCCGCAGCTGTCGATCAGCTGGCGATAGCCGAAGGCCTCCTCCACCGGGTTGAGATTCTCTCGCTGGAGGTTCTCGATCAGTGCAAGCTCCATCGCGTCCTCGTCCCCGACCTCTTTGATGATGGCCGGGATCTCGGTGCATCCCGCTTCCCGCGCAGCGCGCCAGCGGCGTTCACCGGCAATGATCCGATAGCCTCCTGCCGGATTGGGCCGCACCGTAATCGGCTGCAGCACCCCGTGCTGACGGATGGATTCCGCCAGCTCTGCGAGGCTGTCCGGCTCAAAATGCTTTCTGGGCTGATTTTTGTCCGGTTCGATCTCTGCAATCGGCAGGCTGGACGGCTTTGCCGACGGCGTCGTGCTGGATTCCGCAAATAGGGATTCCAGCCCTCTGCCGAGCCCGCCCTTTTTTGCTGCCATCCGGATTCCCCCTTTCTCAGGAGCCGCACCGGGCGGTCTCCTATCTCTATTTTGTGATCTGAACAATTTTACTCGTTTTGCATTACCGGTTCGCCGCCAAAAACTCTGCCGCAAGCTCTCGATATGCCGCCGCTCCTTTGGAGGAGGGATCGTAATAGTTGACCGGGGCAGGGGTTGGTCTTGAGCGGCATCTCTCTTTGGCTTTTTCGACCAACCCTACGCTTATCGCTTCTCGCGATAAGCCGCCAACCGCTTTCTCCATCGCTTACGCTTCGGCGCCCCGGTTCGCCGCCAAAAACTCTGCCGCAAGCTCTCGATATGCCGCCGCTCCTTTGGAGGAGGGATCGTAATAGTTGACCGGGGCGCCGAAGCTGGGGGCTTCCGAAAGGCGGACATTCCGCGGGACCGCCGTCTTGTAGACCTTGTTCGGGAAGTATTTTTTAACCTCCGCTACCACCTGCAGCGTCAGGTTCAACCGCCCGTCATACATCGTCAGCAGCACACCCTCGATCTCAAGGTACCGGTTGTACATATTCTTGACCGTCCGCACCGTGTTCATCAGCTCGGACAGGCCCTCCAGCGCAAAAAACTCACACTGAATCGGTACCAGCACCGTGTCACAGGCGCACAGACCGTTCAGGGTCAGCAGGTCCAGCGACGGCGGGCAGTCAATAAAGATGAAATCATAGTTTTTGACCAGCGGCGCAAGACCGTCCCGCAGCCGCGCCTCCCGCCGGTCAAGCATGACCAGCTCGATCCCCGCGCCCGAAAGCTGAATGTTTGAGGGGATCAAATCGACCTTATACTGGGTCTTTACCACACAGTCGGCGGGGTTTCCCTCCCCTATCAGCAGCTGATAGACGCTGGAAGCGACCTGCCGTTTGGAGATCCCGTATCCGCTGGTGCTGTTCCCCTGCGGGTCGAGGTCAACCAGCAGGACCCGCTTTCCGGCGGCAGCCACCGCCGAGGCGAGGTTGACGGCGGTGGTCGTTTTTCCAACCCCGCCTTTTTGGTTTGCGATCGCAACGACCTTGCTCAATGACATCAACTCCTGTATCGCCAATTATAACACAGCCTTGCGGTGTGTGGAACCCATTTTTCTTTTTCTGGATATTTTTCTCTGATAATTTTTTTGTTTCACGTGAAACAGTGCCCTGTTTTGCTCTTCTTCATTTGTTTCACGTGAAACAAATGCAAAAGGCGGCAGGCTTTCGCCTGCCGCCGCTTTATCGCTCAGTGTATACCTGCGCTGTTTGTCGGGATCCGCACCAAATATTCGAGATACTCCCCCTCCTCCCGCCGTTCCACACTTGCGGGGATTCCTGCGCTCTTCATTAGGTCCACCGCCCGGTTGACGGTGTTTACAAAGATCCGCACATCCCGCACCATAGCGCGGGGGCGGTTTTTCTGCTTTTTCTTCTTCAGCAGCTGCTCCACCCTGCGCTCGGTCTGGCTGACGGTGAGCTGCCCTTGCCGGATCTCCTCAATCAGTGCCAGCTGCTGTTCCTGCTTTTCCAGCCGCAGCAGCGCCCGCACATGGCGCTCGGTCAGCCCTGCCTGCTCCGCCGCATCCCGGACCATTGGCTCAACAGTCAGCAGCCGCAGCTTATTGGCGAGCGCACTCTGAGAAAGCCCCATCCTCTTTGCGCCCTCGGTCTGGGTACAGCCCCAGAGATCGAGCAGCTGACGCAGCGCATCCGCTTCCTCAAAGGGTCCAAGCTGCTGGCGTCGGAGATTCTCCTCCAGCGCAAGGGTTGCCGCCTGCTGGTCGCTGTAATCGGTCAGGATTGCGGGGACTGCCTTCATCCCGATCATCCGGGCAGCCCGCACCCGGCGCTCCCCCGCGACAAGCGCATAGCGGTTCTTCCCGGTCTGGAGCAGGGTCACCGGCTGCAGCATCCCATTTTCCCGGATACTGATCGCCAGAGCCTCCAGTTCCTTCGGGTCAAACTGCCTTCTTGCCTGCCACGGGGAGGGATCTATCTGATCCAGCGGAACCAATAAAACCTGTCCTGCCGAGCGATATCTGGACAAAAACATCCGCTTGTCCCCCTTTCGTGCAAAAAATCCTGCAGCTGCTCCCAAAAACCTACCGGTTTATAGGGACAGTTACAGGATAGCACAAAAGGCTCTTAATTTCCAGTTTTTTCCATCGCCCGTTTTTGACAATCCCCTGTCACTTGAGGGGGGATTTTGCGATTTTGCCGCCGTTTCTGGGATAGGCTGTCGGGGTCTGCGATATTTTTTTGATGACGATAATCCCCCGCTCATCCCCGCCGGGCAGCCGGAACTGCCGCAGCGCGACGACCTCGCCGCCCAGCTTTCGGATCGCGCCGCGGGCCTCCTCCAGCTCCTCAGCGGCAGATTCCGCCTTCATCGCGAGAAAATAACCTCCCACCCGCACCAGCGGCAGGCAGTACTCGGCCAGTTTGTTCAGCCGCGCCACCGCGCGGGCGGTGGCGGTATCAAACTGTTCCCGCCAGCTCTTGCGGGCAGCTTCCTCGGCGCGCTCCTTGACAAAGTCGGCCGAAAGCCCCAGCTCGGCACAGACCATCCGCAAAAAGTCCAGCCGTTTGCCGGTCGGCTCAAGCAAGGTCAGTTCCAGCGCGGGGCGGTAGATCTTTGCCACCACGCCGGGAAAGCCCGCCCCCGTCCCGACATCCACCAGACTGCCGGTCACCTCCGGCTGGGAAGCGAGCAGCAGCGAATCGATAAAATGCTTGTTCTCGATCCCCTCGGGGTCGGTGATTGCGGTCAGGTTGATCTTCTCGTTGGTCTCAACCAGCAGCCCGGCGTAGCGGTCAAGCAGTTCTGCCTCTCTCTCCCCGACCGGCACGCCGCAGCGGGCCGCGTTGGTGAGAAAACGCTGGATCTCGATCATCTTGTCTCTCCTCCCTCTCTCGCGCGGCGGGCGGCCAGCTCCACCGACAAAACAGCGATATCCGCCGGGTTGACCCCCGGGATCCGGCCCGCCTGCCCGAGGTTTTTGGGGCGCACGCGGGTCAGCTTTTCCCGCGCTTCCAGACGAATCCCCTCAATCTGCTGGAAGTCCAGATCGGGGGGGATCCTGACCTGCTCCTGCCGCGCCAACGCATCGATCTTCTGCTGCTGGCGGCGGATATAGCCCTCGTATTTGACCTCGGTCTCAAGCTGATTTGCCACATGGGGGCTGATCCCCTCACCCGGGCCGATTACCCCGACCAGCGCCGTGTAGCTGACCGCGGGCCGGCGCAGCAGGTCGAGCGCCGACACCCCGCTGACCACGGCCGGCTGTTCGAGCGATTCAAGCAGCGGGTTCGCCTCTGCCGGGCGCAGCACCCGGCGGCGCAGCCGTTCAAGCTCCCGCGCCCGCGCCGCGGTGTCCGCCTCAAACCGCGCCCAGCGGGCGTCATCCACCAGACCGATCTCGCGGCCCAGCGGGGTGAGGCGGGTGTCGGCATTGTCCTGCCGCAGGGTCAGCCTGTACTCGCTGCGGCTGGTCATCATCCGATAGGGGTCCATGACCCCCTTGGTCACCAGATCATCGATCAGGGTGCCGATATAGCTCGACTGCCGCTCGAGCATCACCGGTTCCTTTCCCTGCACCGTCCGCGCGGCATTGATGCCCGCAATCAGCCCCTGCGCCGCCGCTTCCTCATAGCCCGAGGTGCCGTTGAACTGCCCCGCGCCGAAAAGCCCCGGAACCGCCTTAAACGCGAGGGAGGCGTCCAACTCGAGCGGGTCGCAGCAGTCATATTCGATTGCATAGGCAGGGCGCATGATCTCGAGCTTTTCCAGCCCCACAATCGTGTGGTAGAACGCGTTCTGCACCTCTTCGGGCAGCGAGCTGCTCATCCCCTGCAGGTACATCTCGTCGGTGTCCTCTCCGCACGGCTCAATGAAGATCTGGTGGCGGGGCTTCTCCCGGAACCGCATCACCTTGTCCTCGATGCTGGGGCAGTAGCGGGGCCCGATCCCCTCGATCTTGCCGCCGTAGAGCGGGCTGCGGCCGATGTTTTCAAGGATGATCCGGTGCGTTTCTTCGTTGGTGTAGGTAATGTGGCAGACCACCTTGTTGTGCAGCTCCTCGTCGGTCATAAAGCTGAAAGGCTCGACCGGCTCGTCCCCCTGCTGGACCTCCAGCCGGGAAAAATCGATGCTGCGGCGGTTGGCTCTGGCCGGGGTGCCGGTCTTAAATCGGCGCAGGGTAATCCCCAGCGCCCGCAGGCTGTCCGACAGACCCACCGCGGCGTGCTGTCCGTCCGGCCCGCTGTCATAGCTCGCCTCCCCGACATAGATCTTGCCCGCGAGATAGGTCCCGGTTGCAAGGATGACCGCCTTTGCCGCGTAGCCGGCGCAAAGGCGGGTTTCGACCCCGGTCACCCGGCCGTTCTCCGAGAGCAGCCGCACCACCTCGCCCTGCTTGAGCTCGAGATTCTCGGTCCGCTCCAGCAACCGCTTCATGTACTCGTGATACCTCTGCCGGTCGCTCTGCACCCGCAGCGAGTGGACCGCCGGCCCCTTGCCCCGGTTGAGCATCCGGCTCTGCAGAAAGGTCGCGTCGGCGGCAATCCCCATCACACCGCCCAGCGCGTCGATCTCCCGCACCAGATGCCCCTTTGCCGTCCCCCCGATCGAGGGGTTGCAGGGCATATTGCCGATCCCGTCCAAACTCATGGTAAATAGGGCGGTGCGGCATCCCAGCCGGGCTGCGGCCACCGCTGCCTCAATGCCGGCGTGCCCGGCTCCCACCACAATCACATCATAGCTTCCCAGCAGATCCATCCACAGTTCTCCTTTGTTCGAAATCCGCACCCCGGCGGCGGTCATTTTCCGACACAGAATTTGGAAAAGACCTCATCAATCACCGCATCCGAGGCGTTCTCGCCGGTCAGCGCATACAGCGCGTCCAGCGCGTCATCGACACAGACCGAGACCGCATCCAGCGCAAAGCCGGCATCCAGCGCATCCAGTCCCTCCTCCAGCGCCGCACAGGCCCGGTCCGCTGCCGCACGCTGCCGCTCGTTGGCCAGCAGCGCGGCATCCGGATCCGGCTTTTTCTCTGCGATCAGGCCAAGGATCGCCTGACGCAGCGGCTCGCTGAATCCCTCCTCCCGGGCGCTGATCCGCACACATCTGCAAAAATCATCCTCAATCTGTTCGACCTGCGCCTGCTGGGGCAGGTCGCTCTTGTTGAAAATCGCAACCGCGAGCCGGCCGCGGCAGCGCGCCGCCAGTGCAAGATCCTCCTCCGACAGCGGCCGTGAGAGATCAAACACCGCAAGGATGAGATTTGCTTCCTCCAGCTTTTTGTTGCTGCGTCGAATGCCCTCCGCCTCAATCGGGTCGTCGGTCTGCCGCAGCCCGGCGGTGTCCGCCAGCAGCAGGGTGGCGCCTCCCAGTGTCACATCCTGCTCCACCACGTCCCGGGTTGTCCCCGCAATGGGGGTGACGATCGCCTTCTCAAACCCGCTCATCAGGTTGAGCAGGGTGCTCTTGCCGACATTCGGGCTGCCGACGATGGCGGTGCGGACCCCGCGGCGCAGGATACTGCCGCTCTCGTAGTTGTCCAGCAATCCCCTCAGGGTATCGCGAGCGGCAGAGAGGGTCTCCCGCAGGCGGTCCTCCCGCAGTTCCTCGACGTCCTCCTCGGGGTAATCGGTATAGGCCGCGATATGTCCGGCCAGCGCAGTCAGCCGCTCGCACTCCCGATGGATTTTCTGAAAAAGCGCGCCCTCCATCGCGGCGGCGGCAGCTCTTGCGCCGTCCGCACTGGTCGCCTCAATCATCTCCATCACCGCCTCCGCCTGCGTGAGGGAGATCCGCCCGTTGAGAAAGGCGCGGCGGGTAAATTCCCCCGCCGCCGCCGGCGCGGCGCCCGCCTCACAGCAGGTGGCCAGCAGGCTGCGGATGGAGGCCTCCCCGCCGTGGACCGAGAGTTCCACCACATCCTCGCCGGTATAACTCTTCGGCGCGCGGAAACACAGCGCAATCGCCTCGTCCAGCCGGGTTCCCCCGCGGAACACATGGCCGAACAGCGCGGTGTAGCCGCGGGCCTGTGCAAGGCTGCGACCCTTCTGGACCGGCACAAAAACCCGCTGCGCAACCTCATAGGCCTGCGGCCCTGAAATCCGCACACAGGCGATCCCCGCCCTGCCCGGCGCGGTGGCGATTGCGGCGATGGTGGTTGTCTGCATCTGTACCCTCCTCACTTTTCCACATTCGGCGGCGCCTGATGTGGAAAATTCCTTTTCCCTTCAGTCCAAAAAACAGGCAGGGCAATCGGATTGCCCTGCCTGTTCTGCATTTTGTTGAAAAGCGCAGGGCAAAACCATTCTTCAGCCTTTGCCCGCGCGGTGCGGTTTACAGCTCAATCTTGCCGTAGAGCGGCAGGTCAAAGCTGTCATCCAGAGATCCCGAGGACCGCTGCGGCACAATCGGGGTATCCCCGGTCGGCTGCGGACGCGGCGCGCGCTCCCGCGGCTCCCTGCGCGGTGCGCGGTCCTTCTCACCCTTGCGGCGTGCGCCGCCCTTGCCGCCTGAACGGCCGCCGCGGGGCCCGCGGGGCTTGTCCGGCAGTGCGTTCGGGGCGGTAGAGCGCACAACTACCCGGCGGTCAGCCCCTTCGCCGGTGGACTCGCTGGAGAGGTTCTCCATCTCGCTGATTGCCGAGTGGATAATCCGGCGCTCATAGGGGTTCATCGGCTCAAACATATGGCTGCGCCCGGTCTTCTGCACCTTGGCGCCGATCCGGCGGGCAAGCGCCGCCAGATCTTTTTCCCGCTTGCTGCGGTAACCCGCAACATCCAGCGTAATCTTCTCATAATCCCCGCCGCAGCGGTTGCCCGCAAGGCTGACCAGATAGCTCAACGACTCCATCGTCTCGCCCCGGCGCCCAATCAGCGCGCCGATGTTCGGGCCGTCCACCTTCAGGATGACCGTTCCGCCCTGCCGAATCGGGGTGACGGTGATCCCCTCGACCCCCATCTGGGCGGCGACCGCCTTGAAATAGGCGACCGCGGCATCCACCTTCTCCCCCTCGGCGGGCTGCGTCTCGGTCTCAGGCTCCTGCTGCGCGGCGGGCTGCTCGGTCTTCTCCGGCTTTTTCCCCTCCGCCTTCGGGGCTTCCTTTTTGGCCTCGGGGGCCTTCTTTTCCGCGGGCTTTGCCTTCGCGGTTTTTTCCTTCTTGGGTTCCGGCTTTTTCTCCTCCGCCGGCGCGGGCTGCTCTGCCGGCGCCTGTGCATGGCCATAAACCGCCTTTACCTTTGCGGGAGAAGAGAAAAACAGCCGCTTGGTCGGGGTTTCCAGAACCTCGACGCTGACCTCTTCCCGGCTGTACCCCAGCTGGGCACATTCCTCATAGGCCTTTTCGATCGCTGCCTCCAGCGTCTTTGCGGTCACGATCAACTCATTCATTGCCCCTCGCTCCTTCCCGCGTGTTATTTCTCGTCCCCGAGCTGCTTTTCGCTCTCTTCCTTCTCCTCGGCGAGCATCCGCTCCGTCTCGCGCTGGGAATCGGTCAGCTCCACCTTTTCCTCAGCCTTCTTCGACGCCTTTTTCTTTTTTCCCTGCTGCGCCTGCTGTGCGGCCCGCTCCTCTGCGGTCAGCGGGGTGGTGCGCTCGTCCGCATACCGCTCGGCATCAATTTCCCGCGCGCGCTGCAGCCGCAGGCTTGCCAGTTCGGACTCGGAGACCTCTTTCTCCATCTTGCCGCCGTCCTCGGTCTTAACGGTGACCTTCTTCTTTGCCTTCTTTGCCTTGCGCTTCTCCTCGATCTCCGCGGCGAGCTGGGCCTTCATCTTCTCAGGATCGTAGATCTTCTTGGCAAGCAGGCTCTCGATGACCATCAGCAGGTTGGAGACGGTGTAGTACAGGCTGAAGCCGACAGGCACGGTAAAGCCGATGAAGATGAACATCGCGCTCATCATCCAGGGCATATACTTCATGCTGCCCTGCAGCTCCTGCCCGCTGGTCTTCTGGATAATCAGCTGGCTGGCGACCATCGTGAGGATGGACAGGACCGGGAAGATCAGGGTCATCCAGCCCTCAAGGCTGATGGTCGGCATGGCGACGAGATTGAGGCCGCCCCATGTCACATGGAACTCCTGCACCGCGGGCAGATACTCGCCCAGTGCGGCCATAACCTCCTGATTGCCGGAGACCACCGCGCTGATGATATTGCTCTGCAGCGTATAGTTGCTGACATTGACGTTCAGCAGTTCCGCAATCGGGGTAATCACATCCGCGGGGATGTGCAGGATATAGGTCAGCGGGCGATAGACCACCTCGATGATGCCAAACAACACCAAAAAGTTCAGCAGCATCGGCAGGCAGCCGGCGGTGGGGGAATACCCGTACTCCTGCTGCAGCCGCATCAGCTCTTCCTGCTGGCGCTTTTGATCCTTGGCATATTTCTTCTGGATCTCCTGAATCATCGGCTGATAGGCCGCCATACGGGCGGTGGATTTCTGCTGTTTGACCCGCAGCGGGAACATCGCCACCCGCAGCAGCACAGTGAACAGCACCAGCGACAGGCCGTAGTCGCTGACCAAAAACTTATAGATGAATTCCATGACGTACCCAAGGGGTCCGCCCAAAAAGCCCAAAACCTGCATACTGCCTTCCTAACTGCCGCTTCTTTTGCGGCGTTGTATTTTTCCCGCAACTGCTCAGCGGGGTTTTGTCAATCTGCGCTCATCGCTGCGCCAGCGCCCCTTTTCGGGGACCGGGTCATAGCCGTAGCTGCCCAGTGGGTTGCAGCGGAGAATCCGCCAGAGGCTCAGCAGCCCGCCCTTAAAGACGCCGTGTATTTCCACCGCCTGCATCGCATATTCGCTGCAGGTGGGGACAAAACGGCAGTTGTTTCCCAGATGTGGGGAAATCCACCGCTTGTAGCTGCGCAGCAGCGCAATCACCGCCCGCCGGATCATCCTTCGATCAGGCCGGCGGCGGTCAGCTGGGCGCGCATTGCCTTTTCCACCTTCTGCATCTTGACCCGGGTGGTTGCGGTGCGTGCGACAAAGACCAGATCGACGCTCTTATTCTGGTCCATCCCCATCGCGCGATAGGCCTCCCGGATAACCCTGCGCGCCCGCACCCGCTGCACCGCGCCGCCGATCTTTTTGCTGGTGGTGATCCCCAGCCGCACCCCGCCGCTCTTCCGGCGGACCACATAGGTCACAAGAAAGGGGCTGACATAGGATTTTCCCCTGCGATAGGCGCGGGCAAAATCTGTGTTGCGGACAATGGGTTCATACTGCACGGCAACTTCCTCCCGATGCGGACGGCGAGCGCTCAAAAGAGCCTTTTAAGAGCAAAAGGCCACCTTGTGCGGCGGCCCTTTGACGAGTTGAATGAGGCGGGCAGCCGCCGATCAGCCGGATCAGACGGCGAGCTTCGCGCGGCCCTTGCTGCGGCGCGCGGCGATGACCTTGCGGCCGTTCTTCGACTTCATGCGGGTCAAAAAGCCGTGCACACTGGTGCGCTGACGCTTCTTGGGCTGAAATGTTCTCTTCATTTTTCTATTCCTCCAATTCAAGGTCTGCCCTAACGGGCGTTATTTGTACGCCGAACAAAGGGCGTTACATCAAAAACCGATTTTTGCAGGGAGCGCACAAAAAGCATAACCCTGCAAAGTAAAAGTATATCCCAAACATCGAAAATCTGTCAATAGCTTTTTCCTGCATTCTCAGCGGTTTTTTTGCGATGTGGGGTTAATTTTTCCATTTTTTGTTAACCATGAGAGGAAAAGAAATTTTCTTTTTTCGCCTGCGGCTGCCTTTCTTTTTTTCTTTTGTCAAACGGCATAAAAATGATTTATATATTACTATTATATATGTCCCTTTGGGTGTTGTGCCAAAGCCTGTTTTATGGTATAATTGCCATAAACACGGCGGTCATTATAGTGAATAACGCACAGGGCCGTGCTCTGCCGCCGAAAACCGGTTTTTAAGCCGCTGCGGGGATTGTGCCATACCTTTTGGTGCAAATGCTTAAAAACCTGTTTTTTTTTGCTTTTCTCTCACCCTTTTCCCGCCAAAAAAATATGATTGGGAGTGTGTCATTCAGGTATGGATTCATTTGACGAGGTTTTCTCTGCCGTCAAGGGCTACTGTAAGCAGCGTTTGGTGGATGCCACCTATAATCTCTTCATCGACGGGCTGGAACCCATCTCCTTTGAAAACGGCGTCGTGACCATCTCGGTGCGCAGCGACTTTATCAAGGGGATGGTACAGGAGCGGTATGCCGAACTGCTGAAGGAGGCCTTCACCTCCATCCTCGGCTTTGGTGTTGAGCTGGAGTTCAAGGTCCCCGAACCGGTCAAGCAGGAGGCTGCCGCGCCGGCTTCCGCCGGCAGCTATGCCTTCACCTTTGAGAACTTCATCGTCGGCAGCACCAACAAGTTTGCCCACGCCGCCGCGCAGGCAGTCGCGGCAAATCCCTCCGGCGCATACAATCCGCTGGTCATCTACGGGGATTCGGGGCTTGGAAAGACCCACCTGCTCAATGCCATCCGGCTGGAGATTGCAAAAAACCACCCGGAATTCAACATTGTGATGGTGGACGGTGAAGCGTTCACCAATGAGATCATCAGCGCAATTCAGAACAACTCCACAACGGAATTTCATCAGAAATACCGCGCTGCCGACCTGCTGCTGGTCGACGATATCCAGTTTATCGCCGGCAAGGAGTCGACACAGGAGGAATTTTTCCACACCTTCAACACCCTGTACAATGCCGGCAAGCAGATTGTCCTGGCGACCGACCGGCCGCCCAAGGAGATCAAAAGCCTTGAGGACCGGATCCGCACCCGGATGGAGTGGGGTCTGATTGCAGACATCCAGCCGCCCGATTTTGAGACCCGGGTGGCGATTATCCGCCGCAAGGCCGACCTGCTGGGGTTGGATTTATCGGATGACGTGGCCGAATTCATCGCAAACCACCTCAAGAACAACATCCGCCAGCTGGAGGGCGCGGTCAAAAAGCTGAATGCCTACCGTCTGCTTGAGGGAATCCAGCCGGTGATCGGCGCAGCGCAAAACGCAATCAAGGATATTTTGAGCGAAAACCAGCCGATTCCGGTGACCATCGAAAAAATCATCAACGAGGTCGCCCGTACCTACAACATCACCCCGGCGGACATCCGCAGCCGCAAGCGGAGCAGCAACATCTCCACCGCCCGCATGACCGCGATGCACGTCGTGCACGAGATCACCGGAATGACGATGCAGGAAATCGGCAGAGAATTCGGCGGCCGCGACCACTCCACCGTCGTCTACTCCCTCTCCGAGGTCGAAAAAAAGATCGCCACCGATCCCCGGTTTAAGGAGATCGTCGAGGACATCATCAAAAACGCGCGGTCTTAACCCCCTCCGTTTTTCCCTGAAAACAGCTTTCAAAAAACTTCCAACTTTTTAACCCTGTTTTCAACTTTCAACAGTCCTTTTTCCACATCTTTCAAAAAGCGACGGCGCCGCTGTGGAAAACCACAGATTCTCCACAATTTCCCCAACGGGATGTGAAATACTAAATTTCCGCTTACCACAAGCCCTCGCGCGCGCTTTTCCACAAATTCACAACCCCTATTACTATTACTATTTCAATTATCAAAAAGACCCTATTTTCTACACAAAAAAAGGAGAACCAATAAGCGGCTCGCCACCGAGACGGGAGGAACAAGATGAAATTAGAATGTGACAAAAGCAGTCTTGCAGAGGCAATCAGCGGCGTTTCCCGCGCAGTGACCATGCGCAGCAGTGTCCCAGCGCTCGAGGGCATCCTCTTCAAGGCAGAGGGCAATACCCTCACATTGACCGGCTATGATCTCGAGATGGGGATCACCACCCAAATTGACGCCCGCATCCGGGACGAAGGGGCAGTGGTACTCAGCGCCAAGCTGATCGGCGACATGATCCGCCGCCTGCCCAGCGAGCAGGTCGCAATCGAGTGCGGCGAAAATCTGATTACCACCGTCAAGGGCGGCATCACCGAATACAACATCACCGGCATCTCCGCCGCGGATTACCCCGAGCTGCCGGCCGGCGCTTTCCAGCAGGGCAGTGAGGAGAACACAAACGGCGTCCTGCCGGCGGTCGAGATGGATGCCGCCACCCTGAAAGAGATGATCGAAACCACCATCTATGCCGTCTCGCAGGACGATAAAAAACCGGCCAACAACGGCGAGAAGTTCGTCTTGGAAAACGGCAAGCTCACGCTGGTCGCGCTTGACGGGTTCCGCCTTGCGGTCTGCGAGCGCCCGGTCGACGCACAGCGGGAGATTGCGCTGGTCATCCCGGCAAAGACCCTCAATGAGATCGCCCGACTGATCGGCGACGCGGATGAGAAGATCCGCATCAGTGCGAGCAAGCGGTATATCGTCTTTTCACTGGGCGGCTATACCGTAATCAGCCGCCTGCTGGACGATGCTTTTCTCGATTACAAAAAGACCATCAACCCCAACCATATCACCCGGGTGGTGGTGGACGTTCGGGAATTTTCGAACGCGATTGAGCGCGCCAGCCTCATCATCACCGAGCGGCTGAAAAACCCGCTTCGGATCACCTTTGCTGAGGACCTTACCGTCCGCTGCCAGACCGAGCTGGGCAAGGTGATGGATTCCATCCCCTGTGCGTTTGAGGGTGAGCGGATGGAGGTCGGCTTCAATAACCGGTATCTGCTCGATGCGCTGCGCAACTCCGGCAGCGACAAGGTCGCGTTTGAGCTCAACGGGCCGCTCTCCCCTGTCAAGGTGCTGCCGGTCGAGGGGGAGGATTTCATCTTCCTCGTCATGCCGGTCCGGTTCAAGAATGACTGAGGTGTTTGGTATGGAAACGGAAAAAATAGCGATCAAAACCGAATTTATCAAGCTGGATTCGCTGCTCAAATTCGCAAACATCCTGCCCACCGGCGGCGAGGCGAAGGTGGCAATCCAACAGGGCGCGGTCAAGGTCAACGGGGAGGTCTGCACCCAGCGCGGCAAAAAGCTGCGCCCCGGCGAACGGGTTGAGATCGAAACCTTTGTGCTGGAGGTCACACAAGGGTGATTCTCTCACAGCACACGGTACAGAATTATCGGAACATCGAGCGAGCGGAGTTTTGTCCCGGACCGGGGCTGACCGTCATCTGCGGCAGGAACGGGCAGGGAAAAACCAACCTGCTCGAGAGCGTCTGGCTGCTGTCCGGCGCAAAGAGCTTCCGCGGGTCAAAGGATCAGCAGCTGGTGCGCCGGGGCGAACCCTTTTCGGTCCTCGAATCCGCCGCGCAGCGGGATGACGGTCAGGCGGAGCGGTACCGCATCGTGATCGGCGGCGAGGGATGCGAGGCCGCAGGGGTCCGCACTGGGCGCAGCGCCCAGCTGGACGGAGTGGACTTCGGCAGGGCGACCAACCTCGCGGGTCATTTTTACGCGGTGGTTTTCGCCCCTACCCATCTCAGCCTCGTCAAGGGCAGCCCGGACGGACGGCGCCGGTTTGTCGATGCGGCGCTGATGCAGTTATACCCCGGGTATATTGCGGTCTACCGCAGGTATATCCGGGCGCTTGCCCAGAAAAATGCGCTGCTGCGGGACGCGCGGCGGTTTGAGGGCGCCGAACAGCTGCTGGACAGTTTTGATCTTGCGCTCGCAGAGGCGGGCGGTGAGATGATCCGCCGCAGGAAGGAATATCTCGAGGGGCTTTTTGCAATCGCACAAAAGACCTATGCCAGCCTTTCAGCCGGCAGCGAGGAGTGCTCTTTCTCCTACCGCCCCTGCGCGCAGGACAGCGAGGAGCTGCTCGAAAAGATCCATGCGGCCCGCGCGTCGGAGCTGCGTGCGGGCTGCAGCACCGTCGGGCCGCACCGGGAGGATCTCATCATCAAGATCGGCGGAGAGGATGCCCGCGCGTTCGGCAGTCAGGGACAGCAGCGCAGCGCGGCGCTCTCCCTCAAGCTCGCGGAGGCGCGGCAGATTGCGCGGATCACCGGCAGTGAGCCGGTGATGCTGCTTGACGATGTGCTCAGCGAACTGGACGGCGCGCGGCGGGATTTTCTGCTGGGAAAGCTGGAGGGGCGGCAGGTGCTGCTCACCAGCTGCGACGCCGCCTCCTTCCACCATACCCCCGGCGGGATCTGGGAGATGGAGGAAGGGCGGCTGCATCAGGTCCAGTAGAGGGCGGTTATCACAAGGAGGAGACCATGTATCTGCATCTTGGCACCGACACCATGATCCGGACGAAGGACATTTTGGGCATCTTTGACCTTGACACCTCCACCATCTCCAAGTGGACGCGGGACACCCTGCGCCGCGCCGAGCTGGAGGGGCGGGTGGTCAATGTCTGCACAGATCTGCCCAAAAGTTTTGTTGTGATGAACGGCAAAAAGCCGACCATCTATATTTCACAGATCTCCGCCTCGACCCTGAAAAAGAGGTCGGGCTATATCGACGACATCAAGAACATCTGACCCGGCGCATCCGGATCAGCAGAGCAAACAGCGTTGGCGCCGCGGCGCCCAAACGGGAGGAAAACACGAAGTATGGCAGAGAATGAGAACAGGATCGAGCACGAATATGGCGGCTCCCAGATCGAGGTGCTGGAGGGGCTGGAACCGGTGCGCAAGCGCCCGGGTATGTATATCGGCTCCACCGGGCCCAAGGGGCTGCATCATCTGGTCTATGAGATCGTTGACAACTCGATTGACGAGGCGCTGGCCGGTTACTGCAATCACATCGAGGTGACCATCAAGAAGGGGGACATCATCGAGGTCTCGGACAACGGGCGGGGCATCCCGGTTGGTATCCAGCCCAAGATGGGAATCCCGGCGGTGACCGTTGTCTTTACGGTGCTGCACGCAGGCGGCAAGTTCGGCGGTGAGAATTCCGGCTACAAGGTTTCCGGCGGCTTGCACGGCGTCGGCGCCAGCGTGGTCAATGCCCTTTCCGAGTGGCTGACCGTCCGGGTCCGCAGCGATGGGGATGAGTATGAGCAGACCTTCCACCGCGGCAAGGAGGACGGTCCCCTCAAGAAGATCGGCAGCGCGCAGACCACCGGCACGACGGTCACCTTCAAGCCCGACCCCGAGATGTTCGAGGAGCTGGTCTTCAACTACGACACCCTGCTCACCCGTCTGCGGGAGGAGGCCTTCCTCAATGCCGGGGTGCGGATCACCCTCACCGACGACCGCGGGGAGGAGCCGGTTGTCCAGAGTATGTGCTACGAGGGCGGCATCCGCAGCTTTGTCGACCACATCCACCGCCGCCGTCAGCTCGAGGTGCTCCACCCCGAGGTCATCTATCTCAAGGGGCAGCAGGGGGGTATCATCGCCGAGGTCGCACTGCAGTACAACAACAGCTACAACGAGCTGATCCTCTCGTTTGCGAACAACGTCAACACCCCTGACGGCGGCACCCACGAAGAGGGCTTTAAGACCGCGCTGACCCGGGTCTTCAATGATTTTGGCCGGGAGAAGGGGTATCTCAAGGACAAGGATGAAAACCTCTCCGGCAGCGACGTGCGGGAGGGTTTGACCGCGGTCATCAGCGTCAAGCTGACCGAGGCGCAGTTTGAGGGCCAGACCAAGGCAAAGCTCGGCAACACCGAGGTGCGCAGTCTGGTCTTTGGGCTGGTCTATGAAAAGCTGAAGGAATATTTTGAGGAGAATCCCGGCGTCGCGAAGGCGGTCTTTGAGAAGGCAACACAGGCTGCCCGCGCCAGAGAAGCTGCCAAAAAGGCGCGGGAGCTGGTGCGGCGCAAGTCGGCGCTTGAAACCAGCCGGATGCCGGGCAAGCTGGCCGATTGCCGGGAGAAGGATCCCTCCAAGACCGAGATCTACATCGTGGAGGGCGACTCGGCCGGCGGCAGCGCCAAGATGGGCCGGGATTCCAACATTCAGGCGATCCTGCCGCTGTGGGGCAAGATGCTCAACGTCGAGAAGGCGCGGTTGGACAAGGTTTACGGCAACGAGAAGATGATGCCGGTGGTCACCGCGCTGGGCTGCGGCATCGGGGAGGATTTTGACCTTTCCAAGCTGCGGTATCACAAGGTCTTTATCATGGCGGATGCCGATGTTGACGGCTCCCATATCTGCACCCTGATGCTGACCTTTTTCTTCCGGTTCATGCGCCCGCTGATTGAGGAGGGGCACGTCTATATCGCGCAGCCTCCCCTCTTTAAGCTGGCAAAGGGCCAGCAGGTCAAGTATGCCTACAACGAGGCGGAGATGAGCAAGATGTCCGCCGAGATGGGTCAGGGGGTCAAGGTCAGCCGGTACAAGGGCCTCGGCGAGATGAATCCCGAGCAGCTGTGGGAAACCACAATGAACCCCGAAAACCGGGTGATTGTGCAGATCTCGATTGAGGATGCCGAGCGGGCGGACGAGACCTTTACCATCCTGATGGGCGACAAGGTTGAGCCTCGAAGGGAGTTTATCGAGAAGAACGCAAAGTACGCGAATCTGGATATCTGACCGGTTTACCGCTTCTATTTTTGTTTGAAAAAGGAAGGCAGCTATGATAGAGAATTCGATTACCGAGGGAACAAAGCTGATTGTGAGGGACATCAAGGAGGAGATGGAGTCCGCCTTCATCGACTACTCAATGTCGGTCATCACCGCCCGCGCTCTGCCGGATGTGCGGGATGGTCTCAAACCGGTGCACCGCCGGATCCTGTATGTCATGCACGAGCGGGGCAACGACCCCTCCCACCCTTACCGCAAGTCCGCCGACACCGTCGGTGCGGTGCTGGGTTCTTACCATCCCCACGGCGACGCGTCGGTCTATGACGCGATGGTCCGTCTTGCGCAGGATTTCTCGCTGCGCTATCCGCTGGTCGACGGGCAGGGCAACTTTGGTTCGGTCGACGGCGACCCCCCCGCAGCCTACCGTTACACCGAGGCGCGGATGAGCAAGATTGCGGTCGACCTGATGACCGATATTGAGAAAAACACCGTCGACTTTGTGCCGAACTTTGATGAGTCCAAGCAGGAGCCGGCGGTCCTTCCCAGCAGGATCCCGAACCTGCTGGTCAACGGTTCGACCGGTATCGCGGTCGGCATGGCGACCAACATCCCGCCCCACAACCTTCGCGAGGTCATCGACGGCATCGTCTGCCTGATTGACAACCCCGACGCCGAGCTGCCCCAGCTGATGGAGCAGATCAAGGGACCGGACTTCCCCACCGGCGGCATCATCATGGGCCGCAGTGGGATCCGCGCCGCCTATGCGACCGGCCGGGGCAAGATCACCCTGCGCGGGCGCACCGAGATCGAGGAGAAGAAGAACGGCCGTTTCCAGATCATCATCACCGAGATCCCCTATATGGTCAACAAGGCTAAGATGATCGAGAACATCGCCGACCTTGTCAAGGAGAAACGGATTGAGGGCATCAGCGACCTGAATGACGAGTCCAACCGCGAGGGGATGCGGGTGGTCGTTGAGCTGAAAAAGGACGCAAACCCGCAGGTGGTGCTCAACCAGCTGTACAGCTACACCCAGCTGCAGTCCACCGTCGGTGTGATTATGCTGGCGCTGGACGGCGGGGTTCCCAAGGTGATGAACCTCAAGACGATGCTGGAGAAGTATATCCAGTTTCAGGATGAGGTCATCCGCCGCAGGACCCAGTTTGACCTGAATAAGGCGGAGGAGCGGGCTCACATCCTCGAGGGGCTCAAGCGGGCGACCGATATCGTCGACGAGATTATTGCGGCGATCCGCGCCTGCAAGGGCGGCAAGTCGGAGGCAAAGGCCGCAATTATGGAGCAGTTTGGTTTTGATGACCCGCAGGCGACTGCGATCGTCAACTTCCAGCTGGGCCAACTCGCCGGCCTCGAGATCCTCAAGATCGAAAAAGAACTGGGGGAGCTGCAGGAGAAGATCCACAACTGGAAGGAGATCCTCGCCGACGATGCCAAGGTATTGGGTATCGTCAAGGAGGAACTGCTGGTCATGCGGCAGAAGTACGGGGACGAGCGGCGCACCGAGATTGCGACCGTCTCGGGCGAGGTTGACATCGAGGACCTGATCCCCGAGGAGGAATGTGTCTACCTGCTGACCCATTACGGCTATATCAAGCGGCAGCCGGCAGACAGCTACCGCAGCCAGCGCCGCGGCGGCCGCGGTATTACCGGCCTGACCCGCCGGGACGAGGACTTTGTCGAGGAGCTGTTCATCGCCTCCAGCCACGATTACCTGCTGTTTGTCACCGATCAGGGCCGGGTTTATCGGATCAAGGGCTATGAGATCCCCGAGAGCAGCCGTACCTCCAAGGGGATCAACATCGTCAACCTGCTGCCGCTTGCCGCGGACGAGAAGGTCCAGACGATGCTCAAGGTCTCGGCAAAGAGCGACGACGGATTCCTTGTCATGGTCACAAAGAACGGCGTCATCAAGCGCACCCCGCTGGCCAGCTACCGGAATATCCGCAAGAGCGGCCTGATTGCGATTACAATGGACGAGGGCGACAGCCTTGCTTGGACCCGCATCACCAGCGGCAGCGACCGGCTGATTGTCGCCACCCACGGCGGTATGGCGATCCACTTCAGCGAGGATGACGTCCGGATTGTCGGGCGCACCGCGCGCGGCGTTAAGGCCATTACGCTGGACGAGGGCGATTTTGTTGTCGGTATGGCGATTGCCCGGGAGGGCGGCGAGCTGCTGACCATCACCGAGAGCGGCCTTGGACGGCGCACCCCGATCAGCGAATACCGGCTGCAGTACCGCGGCGGCAAGGGCATCAAGAATTACAGCGGCAAGGGCGGCGCGGTCGCCGGCGTCAAGGTGGTTGATCCCGAGGACGACATCATCCTGATCTCGCTGGAGGGCATCATCATCCGGATGCACGCGGAGGACATCAATGTCCAGAGCCGGTACGCAGGCGGCGTTCGGGTGATGCGTCTGGGTGAGAATGACCGGGTGGTCACCGTTGCCCGTACCATCCGTGAGGAGGAATCCTCCGCCGAGGAAGAGGACGCGGCAAGGATGCAGGATGCACAGGATTCTCCCGATGACGGCAGTGAGACGGTTTGACGAAAAAAAGAGCGCTTTTCACATAATATTAACAAACACGAACTATAATCGAACCTGCTAAAACCAAGAGAAAAAAGGGAGAAGAGAAACCATGAAGGTAAAAACCAATCGGATGATTGCTTCCGGACTGTTCAGCCTGCTCTTTATCGGGGAGATGTATCTGAGCCTTTCGGTCATGAACCAGTTCGGCACCACCAATGTTGCAATCTCGCATCTGCTGGTCATCTTTGGGATGCTGCTGCTGCCTGTTTTTGCGGTGCTGATCGCAAACCCCTGTTTTGACTGCCCGGCAGTCCGGGCGGCGGTGCTTTATGCCGGCGTGCTCTACCTGTGCGGCTGCACCCTGCTGTACAATGCCGGCTCGATGCTCTATGCCACCGGTTTGAACAGCGAGACTCAGACCATCGGCTACTATCTGGTCGGCGCAAAGGTGGTGCTGCTGGCAATTGCACTTGCTCTGGCTGCCTTTGAGCCGAAGAAGATGCAAAAGGCTGAGGAGCCGCAGGAGATTTTTGAGGCAAAAGAGGCTGAGGAACCCGCACAGGAGATGTCGGCTGAGACCGGCTGCGGGGAGGATACTGCCGTGGAGCTCACCAACGAGGAAGCGGAAAAGATGGGGCTGTAAGGGATAGAGTCCCCGCCCCTTTCCCATTCTGCAGCATGAGAGAAAAAGGACCGGCACCGCTGTTTTTGCAGCGGTTGCCGGTCCTTTTTTCTTGTTGTGTGCTTTAGCGAAATGAGAACCCCCAGCTCTGCAGGGGAGAGTAAAAAAGCTTTAGCTTCAAGCATCGAGCGAAGCGAGAAGAGAGTAAAAACGGTACTATTGCTAAGAAGTTGATCTTGGATAAACAACGCCCGTTTGCGGGCTGTGGGGCAAGTGATGCAAGTGGCAGATTATTCAGTGCCTCTTGAGAGGCTTGCCGGTACGATGCCCTTCTAGGGCTTACACAAGCCCCCGGCTTAGCCGGGGGTTATGACTTCCAGAGTTGGGCGGCTGCGCGGACCGGGGCTTACGCCCCCTCCTCCGCGAAGTTGCCGGTATAGAGCTGGTAGTACTTGCCCTTTTTGTCGATGAGCTCGTCGTGGGTGCCCCGCTCGATGATGC
>CALXBJ010000047.1 GCA_944386515.1 uncultured Pygmaiobacter sp. | reverse complement strand
GGCGACCTCCTTGACGTCGTCCTTGAACCGGCGCAGCGAGCTGATCTCGTCCTCGGTGATGACCACGCCGTCCCGCACAAGCCGGATCTTGCTGCCGCGGGTGATCTTGCCCTCCAGCACATAGCTGCCGGCGATGGTGCCCGCCGAGGAGATCTTGAAGACGTTGCGCACCTCCAGACGGCCCTGCTCGACCTCCCGGATCTTGGGGGCCAGCATACCCTTCATCGCGTCGGTGACATCGTTGATCGCGTCGTAGATGACCCGGTACATCCGCATCTCGACCTCCGCCTGCGCGGCCTCCGCCTTGGCGACGGGGTCGGGGCGGACGTTGAAGCCGATGATGATCGCGCCGGAGGCCGCCGCCAGCATGACGTCGCTCTTGGAGATGCCGCCCACGCCGGCGTGGATGACCCGCACCCGCACCTCGTCGGTGGAGATCTTCTCCAGCGACTGCTTGACCGCCTCGGCCGAGCCCTGCACATCCGCCTTGACCACGATGGGCAGCTCCTTGCGCTCGCCCTCGGCGATCTGGCTGAACAGATTGTCCAGCGTGACCTTCTGGTAGCTGCCCCACTGCTCCTCCCGCTGCGCGGCGGCGCGCTGGTCGGCCAGCTCGCGGGCGAGCCGCTCGTCCGCGACCGCCTCGAACAGGTCGCCGGCGGCGGGCACCTCGGTCAGGCCGGTGATCTCCACCGGGGTGGAGGGGCCGGCCGCCTCGATCGAGCGGCCCTTGTCGTCCCGCATCACCCGCACCCGGCCCACGGCGGTGCCGGCGATGATGCAGTCGCCCTTGTGCAGGGTGCCGTTCTGGACCAGAACGGTCGCGATGGGGCCCTGCCCCTTATCCAGACGGGCCGCGATGACCGCGCCCTTGGCACGGCGGTTGGGGTTGGCCTTCAGCTCCTTGACCTCGGCGACGAGGTTGATGCTCTCCAGCAGGTCGGGGATGCCCGCGCCGGTCAGCGCGGAGACCGGTACACAGATGGTGTCGCCGCCCCACTCCTCGGGGACCAGCTCGTATTTGGTCAGCTGCTCCTTGACCCGCTCGGGGTTGGCCTCCGGCTTATCCATCTTGTTGATCGCGACAATGACGGTGGTGTTCGCCGCCTTGGCGTGGTTGATCGACTCGATGGTCTGGGGCATGATGCCGTCGTCCGCCGCGACCACCAGCACCGCGATGTCGGTCAGGTCCGCGCCGCGCGCGCGCATCGCGGTGAAGGCCTCATGGCCCGGGGTGTCCAGAAAGGTGATGGTCTTGCCGCCTGCCTGCACCTGATAGGCGCCGATGGCCTGCGTGATGCCGCCGGCCTCGCCCGCGGTGACCCGGGTCTTGCGGATGGCGTCGAGGATCGAGGTCTTGCCGTGGTCGACGTGGCCCATGACCACCACGACCGGCGGGCGCTCGACGAGATCCTCCGGCGCGTCGACGACATCCTCGAACAGCCGCTCCTCGATGGTGACATGGACCTCATGCTCCACCTTCGCGCCGAACTCGTCGGCCACCAGCGAAGCGGTGTCAAAGTCGATGACCTCCGACACCGAAGCCATCACCCCGAGGCCCATCAGCTTCTTGATGACGTTGGCCGCGGTCTGCTTGAGCCGGGTGGCCAGCTCGCCGACGGTGATCTCGTCGGGGATCATCACCTTGAGCTGGGCCTTGCGGGCCTTCTCCAGCTGCAGCCGCTGCAGCCGCTCGGCCTCGGTCTCCCGCTTCTTGGAGGGCTGGCCGCGCCGGTTGTTGCCCCGCTGGGCAAACTTCTGCTTGCCGCCGGGGCCGACCTTCTGCTTGCCGTGCTTGCCGCCGCTCTGCGCCTGCGCCGCGCCGCGGGTGGGCGCGCCGGCCATGCTCTCGTACTTCTCGTTGAACTTATCCAGATTGACGTCCCCGCTGCGGGTGTCCACCCGGACGGTGACGACCTCCCGCTTGGGCTGGACCGGCTGGGCCGGCTTTTCCTTTTTCACCTCGGCCGACGATCCGGGGGCCGCGGCGCTCTGGGCCGGGCGCTTGAGCTCGACCACGGTGCCGTCCGCCTTCTTCAGCGGCTCGACCTTGGGCGCCTTGGGCGCGGGGGCGCTGGCGAGATACTCGTCAAAGCCCGCCACCTGCCGGGCCTTGGTGAAGTATTCAAAGACATAGTTGAGTTCTTCCTCGGTGAGGGGGGTGGTGTACTTTTTGCCCTCCCCGAATTTTTTGGTCACAACCTCGAGCAGTTCCTTGTTGGAAACGCCGAGATCCTTGGCGACATCGCCGGCCTTATATTTAATCAGCATATAAGCAGTACCTCCAATCAGTTGGACTCTTCGTCATCGGCGCGCTGCGGCGTCCCCTGCCGGGCCAGCCGGTCGGTGACCAGCTTTGCCAGACCCGGGTCCTCCACGGCGAAAATGCCGGTCGGTTTTGGCGTGACGGCCGTCAGCTGCTGCTGGGTCAGGGGCAGCCGCAGCGGGGTAAGCCCCGCCTGCTGCGCCGTGCGGGTGATCCGCTTCGCGCTGCCCTCGGACAGGTCACAGGCCAGCAGCAGTGCCGCCGCGCGGCCCTTTGTGATGCTCTGGGCCACCGCGTCAAACCCCATGACCAGCTTGCCGGCCTTGCGGCAGAGGGAGAGCGAACCCATCAGCTTATCCATCGACAGCCTCCGTCCGCTTCTCCACCTCGCCGGCGAGCCGCTCGTAGATCTCCGGCGGGATCTGGCAGCTCAGCGCCCGCTCCAGCCGGCGGGCCTTCTGCGCCTTGGCAAGGCAGTCCCTGCTGGGGCAGATGTAGGCGCCGCGGCCCGACTTTTTGCCGGTCAAATCGACGCTGATCTCCCCTGCGGCGGTGCGGACGATCCGCACCAGCTCCTTTTTGGGTTTGCCCTCATTGCAGCCGACACAGCGGCGCACCGGAACCTTTTTTGTCACCATCTGTGCATCCCTCCGTCACGCGGCCCGCGCCGCCGTTATTCCGCGGCCTTCTCGTCCTGTGGCTCGTCCTCGCCGTAGTAACCGCTCTCGGGCCGGATGTCGATATTATACCCGGTCAGCCGGGCGGTCAGCCGGGCGTTCTGGCCCCGGTTGCCGATGGCCAGCGACAGCTGGTGATCCGGCACCGTGACCTTGCAGCTCTTGCCCTCGCCCTCGAGCAGCTCCACCTTGACCACCGTCGCGGGGGAGAGCGCCGCCGAGATGAACTCCACCGGGTCCTCGCTGTAACGGACGATGTCGATCTTCTCGCCGCCCAGCTCCTCGACGATGCTGGCCACACGCGCGCCCCGCGCGCCGATGCAGGCGCCCACCGGGTCGACGTTCTCGTCCTTGCTCCAGACCGCCATCTTGGTGCGCATCCCCGCCTCGCGGGCGATCGCCTTGACCTCAACGGTGCCGTCGAAGATCTCGGGCACCTCCATCTCGAACATCCGCTTGACAAGGCCGGGGTGGGTGCGGCTGATCATGATCTTGGGCCCGCGGTCGGTGACCGCGACATCCACCACATAGACCTTGATCCGCTCGCCCTCGTGCAGCACCTCGCCGGGTATCTGCTCATTGCGGGGCAGCACCGCCTCGTTCTTGCCCAGGTCCACCACCACAAGGCCGCGCGCCTCGTCCACCTTCATCACCTGCGCGGTGACGATCTCGTGGGCGCGGCTCTGCATCTCGGCGTACATCTGGCTGCGCTCAGCCTCCCGCAACGCCTGCCGGATGACGTGCTTTGCCGTCTGGGCCGCGATCCGGCCGAACTCCTTGGGCTTGAGGGGGATCTCCAGCTGGGTGCCAAGGCGGGCGGTCTTTTTGACCAGCTGCGCCTCCTCCAGCGTCATCTGGGTGCGGGGATCCTCGACCTCTTCCACCACGTCCTTGACGATGGCGACCGAGAACTTGCCGGTGGCCGGCTCGATCACCACGCTGACGTTCTCCTCCACGTCATAGCTTTTTTTGACCGCGATGACGATGGCGGCCTTGATCTTCTCCACCAGATAGTCCTCGCTGATCCCCCGCTCCTTTTCCAGCAGGGAAAGCGCCTCGAAAAATTCGCTGTTCATTTTTTCTATTTTCCTCCCTGCCCGCCTGCGCGGGCGTTTATTCCGTCGATGCCCGGACGCCGTGCCCGTCAGAACAGGTCCTCGTCGTCACAGAGCTTTGCAAGGGCGAGCTGGTCCAGCTTGAAGCCCCGCTCCCCCTGCGGGGTGTCGAGGGTGACCTCGCCGTCGCCCGCCCCGGTCAGGATGCCGGAAAACTCCTTTTCGCCGTCCTCCTGCGCCCGGTAGAGCCGCAGCGCGACCTTTTGGCCCACCACCGCGGCAAAATGCTCCGGCCGGACCAGCCGGCGGCCGAGGCCGGGGCTGCTGACCTCAAAGTAGTAGCTCTCCTCGATCGGGTCCGCCTCGTCAATCAGCGGGTCGAGCGCCCGGGAGACCGCCTCGCAGTCCTCGGTGCTCATCGGCCCGTCCTTGTCGATGAAGACCCGCAAAAAATGGTCCGGCCCTTCCTTTTCGTACCGCACATCCCTCAGGCGGTAACCCATGCGCTCCACCACCGGGCGGGCGATGCCCTCCACGATGGCGACGGTCGCGCCGCCCTTGCCCTTTGCCATGTCCACCTCCGCTGGCGGCGGCCGAAAGCCGCCGTTACAAACAGGAAGCGCGGGCCTTGCGGCCCACGCTTCATGGTTGATATTCTTCTTACTAACATACTATACCACAGCCCACCGAAAGCTGCAAGCCTCTTTCAGCCCGCGCCGCCGCCGCTCGCCGCCGGGCAGCCGCCCGACCGCACCAGCACCAGCGTCTCCTCCTCGCGCAGGCAGTCCGCCGCCTCCCCCGGGCCGACCACCAGCAGCCGGCACACCGGCCCGCAGGGCCCCCGCGCCGTCACCCACGCGCGGCAGGGGTGGGCGGTGCGGTTTTCCAGCCGGCCGGCGGTGAGCACCAGCCCGCTGGCATCCTCCCCCGCCCCGGCACAGGCCGCGGCGGCCGGGCGCTGCGCCGCGGCAGATGCGGCCGGCGCGGCGGATAGGCGCAGCGCCGCGCCGAAGAAAAGGGCGCCCGCCAGCAGCCCCGCCGCGCAGCGCAGCGCGCGGCGGATGCCATGTGCTCCTGCCGACTGCATCCGCGCCCCCTCCTCTCGTTAGCTTACAATTGTAATTTATTTTAGTTTAGCCCCTTTTCGCCCGGCTGTCAACCAGTGCCGAGGGGGATGCCCTTCGTTTTCTTGCGGCGGCGCCCCCTTTGATCTCAGCATATTGCAATTATATTTACAAGATAAATATAGGTGCAAATATAGCGTGTATATAATCTTTTATTTTACACTTAAAATAAGAGGTGAGGTGAGTGCCATGTTTCAGGTAAAAAAGGTCGAACACGCGAACAAGACCTTCCGGATGCCCTGCGAGCTGATCCGCGAGCTGGAAAAGCTGGCGCAGGAAAAGGGCGTCTCGCTCAACCAGCTGGTGATCCAGTGCTGCCAGTACGCGCTGGACCATCTGGACCGGGGCGATGAGCCCGCCGAGCATTGAACCAAATCCCCTCGGGCCGCAGCGCGGCGCCGGGGGGGTTTTTTTGTCCGCCTTTGCCCGCGGGCTTACCCCGGCTGCGCCTCGCCGGCGTCCTCCCCGCCCAAAGCCGTGCCCGCCGGCGGCGCGCCCTGCGCATCCTGTACCGGCATCTCCCCGGCGGCGCCCTCCGTTTCCGGCGGCGCGGCAAAGAGGCCCGCTTCCGGCTGCGCGCCCTGCGCGGGCGTCTCCGCCGGCTGCTCGAGCAGCGGCAGGCTGACCGTCGCGGTGACGAGGTCGGCGTCAAACCGCAGCTCAAAGCTGCCGCCGCAGGCCTCGGTGAAGGTTTTTGCAATCGAGAGCCCCAGCCCGCTGCCGCCGTCGGTGCGGGAGGCGTCCCCCCGCACAAACCGCTCGGTCAGCTGCTCGGGCGGGATGTCCAGCGCGCGGGCGCTGACGTTGCGCACCCGGGCCACCGCCCTGCCCTGCTGCGGCGCGGCATCGATATAGACCCGGCTGCCCGGCATCGCGTATTTCAGCGCGTTGTCGATGAGGTTCTGGAACACCCGGTAGAGCTTTGCGCCGTCGGCAAAGACCATCTGGGCGGGGGTCAGGCTGACCTTGAACTCGAGGCCGCTGTCGGCGATCTTCTCGTCCATATCCGCCAGCGTCTGGCCGATCAGGCGAGAGAGGTCGATCCGCTCGGGCGCGAGGGGCAGCGCCCCGCTCGCCGCCTTGCTGATTTCAAAGACGTCCTGCACCATCGTCTTGAGCCGGTAGGCCTTCTCCCGCAGCACCTGTGCGTAGTGGTCGGACGGGGGGCTGAGCGGCTCCTCACAGAGCAGGTCTGCGTAGTTGACCACGCTGGTCAGCGGGGTCTTGAGGTCGTGGCTGACGTTGGCGATCAGCTCAACCTTCATCCGCTCGGACTCCATCGCGACCCGCTCGGACTGCAGCTGGACCTCCACCGCCCGGCGCACCCCCTGCTGCAGGCTCATCAGGTCCCGCTGCACCGGGGCGAAGGTGTCGTACTCCGGCAGGTTCAGCGCGGTGGCCTCCCCGCCTGTGGCGAGGCTGGACACCTGCTTTGCCAGCGTGCCCATCGTGTGGGCGGCCCGCAGCGCCACCCAGAGCAGCAGCCCGCCGCCGACCGGGATCATCATCCCGCAGACCAGCAGCATCAGCAGCACGCTCGCCCCGCTCACACCGCCGTTCCAGATCACCGCCAGAAAGGTCAGCGCGATCCCGGCGCAGCCGGCGATGGCGGGCAGCGCGGCCAGCCAGATGCGGGAGGCGAGCTTGCGCTCAAGCGGGCTGTCCGCCGTCAGCCCGCGCGTCACCCTGCGGGCAAGCCGGAACAGGTTGTTGCAAAAGACCTCATCGCCGTTGTAAATAAAATCGGTCAGCAGGGTGCCCAGCACCAGCACCATCAAAAAGAAGAGCAGCCCCAGCGCCGCGACGGCGGTCTCGGTCAGATACCAATAGCAGTTCATAAAGGCGATGAAGAGGTAGCCCCCGATCACCGCCGCGAGGAGCAGCGCGGCCAGCTTGAACTCGAGGAGGAACCAGCCGGTGAACCGGGCATAGGCCTCGGCGCCGGCGATCCGCCTGCGGCGGAGGATCAGCGCCGGCAGCACAAACAGCAGCCCCAGCGCCCCCTCCGCGAGGCCGAGCACCGCGAGCGCATGGTCGACCGAGGCGTTGTGCGCCGGCGCGCGCAGAGAGATGTTCGAGAAGTACCAGCTCGAGAGCAGCCCGTCGGTGGCGTCCCAGCTGCGGGTGATGATCGCGATCCGGGTGTCGGCCATCCGCTCCTCGAGCGGGCGGACATCGTAGGCGGTATCCTCATAGGCCGCGAGGATCTTTTCATTCGCGGTGGTCAGGGTTTCGCCGTCCCAGAACAGCTCCAGCCGCCAGCCGGCCGGCACCGCGGGATTCCCCTCGGCGTCAAACGGGGACGCGACCGGGTAGTCGGCCTGCAGGTTCCCGTCCGGGCCGATGACCGCGACCCCCACCTGACCGATCCCGTTCTGGCCGTCGGTCTCGAGCACACCGGCGAGGAATTCCCGCAGGTCATCCCGCACCTGCTCCCCGCTGAGGGAGAGGTTGACCTCTCCCCCCTGCCAATACTGCCCCTGCGCGACCGTCTCCCCGTCGAAGGCGGCGTTTATCTGCTGCATCACCGGGTCAAACAGCGCCGCCTCCTCCTGATTGACGATATTCACCTCGCCGGTGGGCCGGCCCATCGCATCCCCCGCGCCGGCGGCGCAGACCGCGACGGCGCGGTAGAGGTCCGCCATCGCCCGTGCGTAGTCGGGGTGGCGCGCGAGGTCCCCGCACAGGAACGCGGGGTCGGCGACCCCGTGCCAGCCGCCCATCAGCAGCAGCGCGGCGGCGTGCAGCAGCAGCGAGAGCCCGGCAATCAGCGCGAAGAGCAGCGGCAGGCCGCCGCGCTGTCCCCTCTTTCGGATGCTGTCTTCCATGTTATCCTCTCGGTTTTTCCAATTTGTATCCAAGTCCCCACACCACCTTGATGTATTCTGGTTCTTTTGGGTTTAGTTCGACCTTTTCTCGGATATGCCGGATATGGACCATCACGGTGTTCTCGCAGCCGTAGGCGTCCTCCTGCCAGACCCGGGCGTAGATCTCCTCCGCCGAAAACACCCTGCCGGGGTTGCGGAAGAGCAGCTCGGTGATCTTGGTCTCGGTCGCGGTCAGCCGCACCGGCTCCCCGTCGGCAAAGAGCTGATGCGCGTCGAAATCATAGGCCAGCCGCCCCACCCGCACCAGCTTGCCGGCCGCCGGCTGCACCGCGCTGCCCAGCTGGTAGTACCGCCGCAGATGGCTGCGCACCCGGGCCACCACCTCCGCCGCGTTGAAGGGCTTGGTGATGTAGTCGTCCGCCCCGATCGAGAGGCCGAGGATCTTGTCCGAATCCTCGGTCTTGGCGCTCATGACCAGAATCGGCAGGTTCTGCTTTTCCCGGATCCGCATGATGGCGGAAAAGCCGTCCATCTTCGGCATCATGACGTCGATCAGCATCAGGTCGATCCCGCCGCCCGAGAGGGCGTCCAGCGCGCCCCAGCCATCATAGGCCGCCGCCACCTCGAACCCCTCCTTCTTCAGCTGGATCGACAGCGCCTCCACGATCTGCCGGTCGTCGTCCACCACAAGGATTTTCTCCCCTGCCAACGGTATCACCCATCCTCTCCTGCAGATAGGGCCGCCCGGCAGTTCGGGCGGCCCGCTTTCCGATAACATCAGTATAACGATTCTCTCTTAGGAAAAAAGACGCACAAATCTTAAAAAATACTTAAAACCTCTTTACAGCGCCCAGACCCCGTCCCGGAAGATCTCGACCTCGCGCCCGTCGGCGGTAAGGCCGACGATCCGGGTGTCCTCGGCGCCGATCATCACATCCTCGTGGATGACGCTGTGGTTGACCCCCCGCTCGAGCAGCTGCGCCTCGGTCAGCACCGTGCCGCCGGCCACCGTGCCGGGGTATCCGTCCCCGAACGCGATGTGGCAGGCCGCGTTCTCATCAAACAGGGTGTTGTAGAACAGCAGGCCGCTGCGGTTGATCGGGCTGGAGGCCGGCACCAGCGCGATCTCCCCGATCGAGCGGCTGCCCCCGTCGGTGTCGAGCAGGGTCTCGAGCAGCGCGGCGTTCTTCTTTGCGCCGCTCTCGACCACCCGGCCGTCTTTGAACCGGACCCAGAACCCCTCGATCAGGTCCCCATTGAAGACATACGGCTTGGTGCCGAAGACGATCCCGTTGACCCGGCGGCAGTGGGGCGCGGTGAAGACCTCCTCGGTGGGGACATTCGCGATGAACTGCTGTCCGGCGGGGGTGGTGCTGGCCGCCCCCTCAAACACCGCCCCCTCGGCGAGGCCGACCCGCAGGTCGGTGCCGTTGCCGCTGGTAAGGTGCAGCTCGGTGAGGCCCAGCGCGTTCAGCTTGTCCCGCCGCGCGGCGGTCGCCTCGATGTGGGCCTGCCACGCGCCGACCGGGTCGCCGCCAGTCACCCGGCAGACGTCAAAGATCGCCTGCCAGAGCTTCTCCACCGCCTGCTGCGCCGGCAGGCCGGGGAAGATCTTCTTCGCCCAGTTCTCGGTGGGCACCGCGACGATGCTCCAGGCGACCTCATCCTTCATCGTCATCGCCCTCCAGCGCTTTTGCGCGTTGCGGGCAGCCTGCATCGCCCGGTTGATCTTGCCCGCGTCCAGCCCCAAAAAGGCCTCGGGGTCCTCGCCGAGGATGTGCAGGATCGAGGCGCCGCCCGCCCCCTCGACATAGTCGAGATAGCTGCGCTCGACCCAGGGCTTCGCGTCGCAGAGCGCCTCCTCCGACGCGTCCTCATACCGGATGCGGGCCAGCTTTTCATCGCTGTACCGCACGCTGACATCCCGCGCGCCGGCGGCAAACGCCGCCTTGGCGCAGCAGCGGGCGAACTCCGCCGCCTCGATCGGGGCGGTGATCATCAGGGTCTGGCCGGGCAGCACCCCCGCCCCCACCCGCACCGCAAACTCGGCGTATTTTTCAAACAGCTGTCGATCCATCGTTTTTCTCTCCTTTTTCCGCGCGCGGCATCCGCGGCGGCTGTTTTCCGTTTCCCCTGATAGTATACACGAAATTTCCCGCAAAACAAACCGCCGCCTTTCCCCGCGCGTCGGGTTGCCGCGCCGGCCGCAAAATGCTATACTTTGATCAAAAGAGCACACAGGAAGGGAGCGGCAGATCCATGGGCAAGCACATTGTCGTTATCGAGGGCAGCCCCCGGGTTGCAAAGAACACCGACCGGCTCGTCGGCGCGTTCCTCCGCGGCGCGCAGGAGGCCGGCCACACCACCTATAAGCTCAGCCTCGCCAAGAACCGGGTCAACGGCTGCATCCACTGTATGCAGTGCGGGAAAAACGGCTACTGCGCGCAGAAGGACGCGATGGAGGCGCTCTACCCCGAGCTGGAGCGGGCAGACCTTGTCCT
>CALXBJ010000046.1 GCA_944386515.1 uncultured Pygmaiobacter sp. | reverse complement strand
GCGCCGTCGCGCCGGGCTATCAGGCCAACCTGCTGCTGGTGGACGACCTGAAGGAGTTCAGCGTTTATTCCGTCTGGTTTGCGGGCGAGGAGGTCGCGCGGGAGGGCAAGCTGCTGGCCGAGATCCCACCGCTCGCCTTTGAGATCGAGCAGCGCAACAGCGTCAACGCGCCCGATCTCTCGCGGGAGGATTTCCTGCTGCGGGCGCCTGCGGGCTGCGGCGATCGGGTCAAGATCAATGTGCTGACCTATTCCGATTACACCTCGCTGACCCGGATCGTCACCGAGGAGCTGCCGGTCAAGGACGGCTTTGTGGACATCAGCGGCGAGGAGGACCTCTGCTACGCGATGGTGGTCAACCGCTACGGCACCGGCAGCCGCACCTTCGGCTTGGTGCGCGGCTTTGGGCTGGCCCGCGGCGCGGACGGCAGCACCATCAGCCATGACTGCCACAACCTGACCCTCGTCTTCCGGGACCCGGACAGCGCGCTGGCGGTCTACAACCGGCTGCGCGAGGTCGGCGGCGGGATCTGCGCCGCAGAGGGCGGCAAGGTGGTCTGCACCCTGCCGCTGCCGGTGGGCGGCCTGATGAGCGGCGACCCCGCCGCCGCGACCGCCGCCGCGGGCACCGCGATGAAGCAGGCGCTGCGGGGGCTGGGGCTGCAGATGACCAACCCGCTGCTGCGGATCGCCACGCTGGCGCTGCCGGTGGTGCCGGAGGCAAAGTTCACCGACCTTGGGCTGGTGGACGTCATGAGCAAGAAATTTGTTCCCGTTTTCCCGGAGGCATAACCTCCCGGCAGGCAAAACGGGACAGGGCCAAAAGCCCTGTCCCGTTTTTTTTTGCGCCGCGCGGGCGCGCCCGGCCAAAAGCCGACGCGACGGCGCGGTGAAAGCCGGTCAGCGGCGCATCTGGTCGATCTGATCCAGCGCGCGGATTGCACCCTTTTCCGCCTTTTTCATCATCTTTTTCAGCTCTCGGCGATTTTCCGAGGCGAGGTAGCCGCCGACCATCCCGGCAGCCATGCCCGCCGCCACCCCCAATGCGGCATTGCGTGCGGCGTGTTCCTTTTGTGCCATCTCTCTTCCTCCTTTTTTCGCCCGTATGCGGGCGGTTTTGGGATTAGTCTATCCGCCGGGAGGGGTTTTATGCGCGGGCTTTGGCGGTGCGTTTATCCCTGCATTTTTGCCTGTTTTGGGGCCGTCCAACTTTTTTCCATTTGCAAAAGGGACTTTCGTTTTGCCCCTTGATGCGATATAATAAAGGTCAGAGTTTCCGCGTTTTGTGGAGGCTGACCCTATTATTTGAGGTGACAGTTTGAAGCGCATCCTTTGTATCCAAGACCTCGCCGCGGTCGGGCGCAGCAGCCTTGCCGTGGTCACCCCTGTTCTCGCCGCAATGGGCCATCAGTGCTGCCCGCTGCCCACTGCGCTTTTCTCCACCCACACCGGCGGGTTCTCCCCGGTGGAACAGCTGGACGCGACCGTTTTTTTGGAGGGCGCGCTGCGCGCATGGCAGGCACAGGAGATTGATTTTGATTGTATCTATACCGGCTACCTGCGCACCCCGCAGCAGGCACAGATTGCACAGCAGGCGCTGCGGCAGAGCCGCGCCCCGCTGAAGGTTTGCGACCCGGCAATGGCCGACCACGGCCGGCTGTACAGCGGCTTTGGCCCTGATATGGCGGAGGCGATGGCCGGGCTCTGCCGCGCCGCCGACCTGATTACCCCCAACATCACCGAGGCGGTCATGCTGGCCGGATGGGAATATCAGGATGCCTATGCCACGGAGGATCTGGAAAAGCTCTGCGCACAGCTGAGCAGCGCGTATGGCGCACAGGTCATCCTGACCGGCGCGCCGACGCAGGACGGGCGTGTAATCTGTGTCGGGCAGGGCGCGGCTGCATGGGAGCATTTCACGCTGAACTGCAGCTATGTCAACGCCTCCTATCCCGGCACCGGGGACCTGTTCTGCGCGGTGACCACCGGCGCACTGCTGCGCGGCAATGCGCTGCAGAGCGCGGCCGAGCTGGCGCTGCGGTTTGTGGAGAGCGCCGCCCGCGCGACCTATGCCGCCGGCACCGACCCGCGGTTCGGGCTTGCATTTGAGCCGTTGCTCGAAGAGCTGATCCCCCCTCGGGAGGAGCATCGGGAGGCGCGGCAATGGCGGTATTGAACATCGTTCTGGTTGAGCCGCAGATCCCGCAGAACACCGGCAACATCTCCCGCACCTGCGCGGTCACCGGCGCGCGGCTGCATCTGGTCGGGCCGATGGGCTTTGTCATCACCGACCGGCAGCTCAAGCGGGCCGGGCTGGACTACTGGGATCTGCTGGACATCACGATTTATCAAAACCTCGACGATTTTTTTGCCCGCAACGCGGGACCGTTTTTCTATTTTACCACCAAGGCACAGCACCGCTACACCGACCTGCACTATCCCGACGGGGCCTATCTGGTTTTCGGGCGGGAGGACCGCGGCCTGCCCGAGCGGCTGCTGTTTGAAAACAAGGCCGCCTGTGTGCGCCTGCCCATGCTCCGGCATCCCCATGCCCGCAGCCTGAACCTCTCCAATACGGTGGCGGTCGCCGCCTATGAGGTTCTGCGGCAATGGGACTTTGCGGATCTGGCCGACACCGGCTCGCTGACTTCCTACGACTGGGCAGACGCCCCGGCCGGAGGGTCCAATCAAGAAGGAGGAGCTTGATCTGAATGAAGAAGTACGTGGTACTGACCGATTCCACCTGTGATATCCCCGAGGAACTCGTGCAAAAGCACGGGATCGACATCCTCAGCTTTACCGTCATCCTCGACGGGAAAGAATATGACGAACGCCGGGATCTGAACCCCGACCAATTTTATAAGCTGCTGGACGAGGCCGAGGGGATGCCCACCACCGCCCAGATCACCTCGATCACCTTTACCGAGGCGTTTGAAAAGTATGACGCCGCGGGGGTGGAGGAGCTGCTCTATGTCTCGATCAACTCGACCGGCAGCAGCACCCATGACAACGCGGTCTTCGCCGCGCAGCAGTATGCCGAAGAGCATCCGGACTCCAAGATGAAAATCTACATCGTCGACAGCCACACCTACTCCATGGGGTATGGGCGTTTTGTCATCCGCGCGGCGGAAAAGCTGGCTGCCGGCGCCGAGATGGCGGATGTCATCGACTATCTCAACGAGCGGCTGTCCAGAGTGGAGATCGTCCTGTCGGTCCACAGCCTGAAGATCATCAAGCGCAGCGGCCGGATCTCGGCTGCCGCCGCCTTTGCGGGGGAGCTGCTGGGCCTGCGCCCGATCATCACCCTGATCGGCGGCAAAACCGAGGTGGTCCAGAAGGTGCGCGGGGATGCCAAGATGCTGCCCGCGCTCGCAAGTTATCTCAAGGCGCACGCGGGGGACCGCAGCCCCTATATGATCGGTGCGACCAAGGGGGCGTTTGACCGGCATGGGGACGCCCGTCAGCTGGCAAAGCTCTGCGAAAAGGAGATGGGCTACCCGCCCGAGAGCATCTTCCGTCTGGGCGCTGCGGTCACCAGCAACACCGGCACCGACGCGATTGCGCTGGTCTATCTCAAAGAGGGCGCCGAATAACCCCGCGCCGGCTTGCTGCAAGCAGCCCTTTTGCCATGATGCCCTAAACCGGGCTTGCCTGATATCTTTTGAACCATCGCCTATTTTTTCCTATTCGGGAGGGGATGCCTTTGTCGCTGCAGCAAACGATCCGCGCATTGGACGACCCCACCCGGCGCACCATTCTGGAGCGGCTGCGCGGCGGGGTCATGACCGCCGGCGAACTGGGGGACGGCATGGGGCTGACCGCCGCGACGGTCAGCCATCATCTCGCCTGCCTCAAGGAAGCGGGGTTGGTCAGTGATCGCCGTGAGGGCCGCTACATCTATTATGAGCTGAACACCTCCGTATTCGAGGACCTGCTCGGCTGGATCCTATCGCTGACGGGAGGGATGTCGGATGAAGGGGAATAAGCGGATTGTTCTGGTCAGCTGGGTGCTTTTGCTGGCAGGTCTCGCAGCGGCGCTGGTCTGCCTGCCCAGCCTGCCCGAGCAGATTCCGACCCATTGGAATATCGAGGGGGAGATCGACGGCTGGGGCGGCCGCATGACGGCGCTTTGGCTCCCTCTTGCGGGGGTCGGGCTGAACCTGCTGTTCGCAGTTTTGCCCAAAATCGACCCCCGCAGAGAGAATTACCCCCGGTTCTCCGGCGCGTATGACGCATTCCGGCTGGTCTTTGCCCTGTTCTGGCTGGGGATGGTGCTGCTGACCCTTTACAGCGCCTATCGCCCCGGCGCACTGGATGCCGGCCGGCTGATTCCCGCCGCGGTGGGGCTGCTGTTTTGTGTGCTGGGCAACTATATGCCGAAATTTAAGCCGAACTATTTTGTCGGGATCCGCACCCCTTGGACCCTCGCGAGCGAGACGGTCTGGCGGCGTACCCACCGGCTGGGCGGCCTGCTGTGGTTCTTCGGCGGGCTCGCCTATCTGGTCTGCAGCCTGCTGCTTGAGCCGCGCACCGCCTTTCCGCTGAGTATGGGGCTGCTTGTGGTGATCGGCGTTCTGCCCTGTGCCGCAAGCTATTTTTACTGGCGCGCCGAGCAGCGGTCCGATCCCGGTACCCATCCAAAAGGCTGACCGTCCATCGCGACGCGGCCCGTGATTTTTCAAAAAGGATTTTCGCCCCGCAGCGCGGGGCTTTTTTCGCGCTTTTCGCGCGGGAATCTGCCGCTGCGGCTTGTTTTTGGACAAGGTATCGGTTATAATAAATCTGTTACAGAATTAACAAGCCCTCCCCGCCGGTGCGGGGCTGTAACCGATCCTTTATCAACCTAAATTTTAATACATGGGGGTAAGGCAGTATGCTGGTAAATGCGAGCGAAATGCTGAAAAAGGCTGTGGCCGGCCACTATGCGGTGGGCCAGTTCAACATCAACAATCTGGAGTGGACCAAGTCCATCCTGCTGACCGCGGAGGAGATGAAAGCCCCGGTGATCCTCGGCGTCTCCGAGGGCGCGGGCAAATATATGACCGGCTTTACTACCGTCGCCGCGATGGTCGCCGCGATGGACAAGTCGCTGGGCATCACCGTGCCGGTGGCGCTGCACCTCGACCACGGCACCTATGACGGGGCGAAGGCCTGCGTCGCGGCCGGCTTCACCTCGATCATGTTCGACGGCAGCCACTACCCCATCGACGAGAACGTCGCCAAGACCACCGAGCTGGTCAAGCTGGCGCATGACAACGGGATGTCCATCGAGGCCGAGGTCGGTTCCATCGGCGGCGAAGAGGACGGCGTGATCGGCGCGGGCGAGGTCGCGGACGCCGACGAGTGCAAGCGGATTGCGGATCTCGGCATCGATTTCCTCGCCGCCGGCATCGGCAACATCCACGGCGTCTATCCCGCCAACTGGAAGAGCCTCGATTTTGACGCGCTGGCCCGCATCAAGGACAAGATCGGCGATCTGCCGCTGGTGCTGCACGGCGGCACCGGCATCCCCGCCGAGATGATCAAGACCGCCATCTCGCTGGGCGTCGCGAAGATCAATGTCAACACCGAGTGCCAGCTCTCCTTTGCCGCCGCCACCCGCGCCTATGTCGAGGCCGGCAAGGACCGCGAAGGCAAGGGCTTTGACCCCCGCAAGCTGCTCGCGCCGGGCGCGAAGGCGATTCAGGACACCGTCCGCGAGAAGATCGAGCTGTTCGGCTCTGCCGGCAAGGCCTGATTGCTTTTTTCAAAACAACAGTAAAAGTAAAAGAGAAGAGGGGCGTCCCGCGGGACGCCCCTCTTCTCTTCTTCTTTTTCCCCCACAGGGTTTCGGTTCCGTCGGCGGGCACGCTGTTTGCTGCGCGTTCCTCCCGGCATGGAGGGCGTCCCTCAGCTGAAATAGACGACCTCCTGCTCCGGCTTTTCGGCCGGCTCAATCGACTCAGCCACCAGAACCGGCCCCTTGCCGCCGTAAATCGCGGCATACTCGATCTTGATCTTGGCGGTCACCGTGACCCAGTCCCGGCTCTTGAGGCCCGCGGCCTTTTCGTATTTGCAGACAAGGCCCACAAAGGTGATGTCCTCGACACAGCAGGTCATCACGAACCGTCCTGCCGCAAAGGCGCCCTTGGGCACCCGGGGCGACTGCGCCACCTGCGCGAGGAATTTCACCCGCTTGCCCGCGTACTTGGCGGGGTCGTCGGTGATGTCCATATACCACAGCCCGAAATCATCGTCCTCGATCTCGATGGGGTCCGCCTCAATGTCAAAGGGAAGCGGGTCCTCAATCTCGTCATACTCAACGCTGCCGTCGGGATATTCATAGATGATATCGGTGCGGCGGTTTGTGCTGCGGATGATCCGGTGCAGCTCCTCCTTGTCGGTGTCGGGGCTGCAGCGGTTGAAGAGCACCATCTCGGCGCTGGCCAGCCGCTCGACCACCAGCGAGCGCATATTGGCGTTATACAGGGCAAAACTGCCCGCGTCTGCCACCATGATGTGCTGGTAGAGCTGCCAGTTGCGGGGCATATTGGTAATGAGCACCGACATCGGCCACATCCCGTTGTACTCCATCAGCACCCGGTCACTGTGGTACTTTGCGGTGAGGTTGCGCAGGTATTCGGCGGTCATCTCGGACTGGTCCTCAATCGTGATGATGGTGACATTTTCGCCGCCGGCAAATTTCTTGGGGTCGTACTCCTTCTCGCCCTCCTCGCAGAGGATCAAAAGGGTCTTTTCCCCGCTGGAAAACCGGGGATCCGCCATCGTCTCCTGCACAAAGCTGGTCTTGCCGGCGTCAAGGAATCCGGTGAACAGATAAAGCGGGATCATCTGCTGTCCTCCTCTCAGGCCAGATGGAACAGCTCGGCGAGGTTCTCCTCATCCAGCCCCGAGCCGATCACGCACAGGCGGCCGGTGACATCCGCACCGCCCCGGCGGATCTCGATCTCGCCCGGAACATAGTCAAAGTGGAGCCACTCGCCGTCGGCGGCGGGCAGGATGCCCTTTGCACGCAGCACAATGCCGTAGCTGACCGCATCGGACAGCCCCTCCAGCGCGAACCGCAGCTCGGCCTCGGTGTATTTGCGCGGGGTCTCCATCCCCCAGCTGGTGAACACCTCGTCGGCATGGTGGTGGTGATGCTCGTGCCCCTCGTGGTCGTGGTGATGGTGGCAGCTGCAGTTGGGATCGTCGCACTCCTCCCCATCGTGATGGTGATGGTGTTCATGCTCATGGTCATGATGGTCATGGTCGTGATGCTCATGGTCATGATCGTGATGGTGCTCATGGCAGCTGCAGTTGGGGTCGTCGCACTCCTCTTCCTCATGATGATGGTGCTCGGCGGCAGTCTCCTCGGCCAGCAGCGCGATCTCCTGCTCCAGCGTGGAGCGCCGCTCCATCGCGGCGAGGATCTTATCGCCCGACAGCTCCTCCCACGGGGTGGTGATGATGGTGGCGTTGGGGTTCTTTTCCCGCAGCAGCGCGACCGCCTTTTCGAGCTTTGCCTCATCCATCCCGCCGGTGCGGCTGAGGATGATGGTGTTGGCGTGGCTGACCTGATCGTCATAGAACTCGCCGAAGTTCTTGATATACACCCGGCACTTGGTCGCGTCGGCCACGGTGGTGAAGCTGTTGAGGGTGATCTCGGCCCGCTCGCCGACCCGCTGCACCGCGCGGATGACATCCGACAGCTTGCCCACGCCGGAGGGCTCGATCAGGATCCGGTCGGGGTGGTACTGGTCCAGCACCTGCTCGAGCGCGCGGCCAAAGTCCCCCACAAGGCTGCAGCAGATGCAGCCGGAATTCCTCTCGGTGATCTGGATCCCGGACTCCTTGAGGAAGCCGCCGTCAACGCCAATCTCCCCGAACTCGTTCTCGATCAGCACCAGCTTTTCCCCGCCGAAGACCTCCCGGATCAGCTTTTTGATCAGCGTGGTCTTGCCCGCACCGAGAAAACCCGAAAAAATGTCAATCTTTGTCATCTTAAACTTCCCGTCTTTCTTTTGGTACTTGGGGCAGATGCCCCCATATTTTCTATTATATACCCCGCGTCAACCGCCGCAACGCATTTTTGCAGCGCGAATTTTGAAAAAGGCCTTACAACATCGGCCGCGTCGAAATCCCCGCTCCCTTCCCGCCCAAAAAGCAAGGGCGCCGGGTCCTGTTTTGGGATCCGACGCCCTGCATTTGCCTTTTTTCTCAGATGATCCGCACCCGGATGCTGCCCTCGAGGCCCTTGAGCCGGGCGACCACCGCGCTGCCGATATTGCCGGAGACATCCAGCATGGTATAGGCGATCTCGCCGCGGCCCTTGTTGACCAGATTCTCGATGTTCAGCGCCGCGTCGCTGACCGCGCCGGTGATGCCCGACAGCATACCCGGCATATTCCGGTGCAGCACGCAGACCCGGCTGCCGCCGACCCGGGGCAGCTCGACGTCCGGCAGGTTGACGCTGTTCTTGATGTTGCCGTTGAGCAGGTAATCCTTCAGCTCCTCCGCCGCCATGACGGCGCAGTTCTCCTCGCTCTCGGGGGTGGAGGCGCCCAGATGGGGCAGCGCGACGATTCCCGGACGGCCGATCAGCGCGGCGCTGGGGAAGTCGCAGACATAACAGCCCACCCGCCCGTTCTGGACCGCCGTGAGGATATCCGTCTCGTTGACCAGCTCGCCCCGGGCACAGTTGATGATCCGCACGCCCGGCTTCATCTGGGCGATCGCTTCGGCGTTGATAAAGCCGGTGGTGTCCCGGGTAACCGGCACATGGACGGTGATCAGGTCGCACTGGCGGTAGAGGTCGTTGAGGTTGACGCAGTGGACGACATTCCGGGAGAGGTTCCACGCCGCCTCGACCGAAATATAGGGGTCGTAGCCGTAGACCTCCAGCCCGAGATGGGTGGCCGTGTTTGCCACCTTCACCCCGATCGCGCCCAGACCGATCACCCCCAGACGCTTGCCGGCAAGCTCCGGCCCCACAAACCGGCTCTTGCCCTTTTCGACCAGCTTGCCCACCTCGTCCCCTGCGCCCGCGAGGGTTTGGACCCAGCTCAGCGCGGGGGCGATGTTGCGGCAGGCCAATACCAGCCCGGCGATTGTCAGCTCCTTGACCGCGTTGGCGTTGGCGCCGGGGGTGTTGAAAACCGCAATCCCCTGCGCGGTGCATCGGTCAATCGGGATGTTGTTGGTGCCCGCGCCCGCCCGCGCCACCGCGAGCAACCCCTCGGGCAGCTGCATCTCCTTCATATTCTGGCTGCGTACCAGAATCCCCGCCGCCTCATCGATGTTCTCGGTCATCTGGAACAGGCTCGCAGGCAGCCGCTCAATCCCCTTGGGGGAAATATTGTTTAAGGTCAAGACCTGATACATAGCGCTCACCCATTCTCCTTTTCAAATTCGCGCATAAATGCGATCAGCGCGCGGACGCCCTCAATCGGCATCGCGTTGTAGATCGAGGCCCGCATCCCGCCGACAAGGCGATGCCCCTTGAGGTTGACGAGGCCCCGCTGCTCGGCCTCCTTGCAGAATTTTTTGTCCAGCTCTGCGGACGGGCTGGTAAAGGTGACGTTCATGATGCTGCGGAACGGCTTTTCCACCGGGTTGTTGAAAAAGCTCTGGCTGTCCAGATAATCGTAGAGCAGCGCGGCCTTTTCGTTGTTGCGCCGCTCCATCTCATCGAGGCCGCCGACCTCCTCCTCGAGGTACTGCAGCACCAGCCCCATCATGTAGATGCACCAGCAGGGGGGCGTGTTGTACATACTATCCGCGTCGATGATGGTCTTATAGTTGAGCATCGTCGGCACCGTGGGCGCGGCATGGCCCAGCAGGTCCTCCCGCACAACCGCGACCGCCATGCCCGCGGGGGCGACGTTCTTCTGCACGCCAAAATAGATCAGCCCGTATTTCGACACATCGGTGGGCCTTGAGAGGATACAGCTGCTCATGTCGGCAACCAGCGGCACCTCGCCGGTGTCCGGCAGCACGGGGTACCGGGTGCCGAAGATGGTGTTGTTCTCACAGATGTGCAGGTAGCTGGCGTTTTCGGTACAGTGGATGTCGGACGGAATATAGGTGAAGTTGCGGTCCTTGCTCGAGGCCACAATGTGAACCTTCCCGAACTTCTGCGCCTCCTCGGCGGCCTTCTTGGAAAAGTTGCCGGTCACGACATAATCCGCCTCGCCGGTGGTCATCAGGTTGAGCGGCACCATCGCAAACTGGGTGGAAGCCCCGCCCTGAAAAAAGCCGACCTTATAATTGTCAGGGATCTTGAGCACCCGGCGCAGCCGCGCCTCGGTGTCCCGGATGATGGCGTCGTACACCGAAGAGCGATGACTCATCTCCATCACCGACTGTCCGCTGCCGCCATAGTCCAGCAGCTCATCCCGCGCCCGCTCAAGCACTGCCTGCGGCAGCATCGACGGACCCGCGCTGAAGTTGTATACACGCGCCATTGTTTCTCCCTCCATTTTTTATTATGTCCCGCGGCGATTTTTCCGGTGGGACGGCAGCGCGCGTTCCAAAGCGATCCGGAACGCGCGCCTGTTGCCTTTTATTGTACCGGATTTCGCGGCGGAAGAATACGGCAAAACTGCAAGAAAACCGCCAAAAAAATCTTCTCTTTTTTTGATAGACCTACAAATGTTTACAGTAGAAAGACACTTCTTTTCTCATTTTTATGATACAGCGCTTTTCTTTTCCAAGGATCTTCTCCGCCGCGCGGCACAAAAAACGCATCCTGCTGCCTTTTTTCCAAAAGCAGCGGGATGCGTTTTTCCGTATTTCCTATACCGTGCCGTGATGACCAGACCCGTGATGTCCCTCATGGTGCCCGCTCTGACGCTCTGTCTGCTGCACACACGACTGACCGGAGCCGCACTGTGTCCCGTCGCACCGGTCGCAGACCCCGTCGCCGTCCGCATCCACAAAGCCCTCGCAGGTGCCGCTGCCGCGGGACGCGCAGACCGCTCCGTCACACCGGTCGCAGACCCCGTTGCCGTCCGCGTCCACAAAGCCCTCGCAGACGGCACTCTTCTGCTGTGCCGTGCTCTGCGCTTCGTCGGCGGGCGCCATCCAGAGCGCCGCCGCCGTCCCCATCGGGAGCAGCAGCAATGCCGCAGCCAGCCCAATCAACCATTTTTTTGCGTTTCGATGCAAAATTTTCCCCTCTTGTTTTCCTCCTCGTTGTAAGGGCGCTCACTCCAAAAGGACCGTCGGCGAGCCGGGAACCCGCACCGCGGTATAATAGAGCAGGCTGCCCTTTTTGTAGGAGACCTCGATCTTGTACTTGTAGATTCCGGGAACCGTAGGCGTCAGGATCTCATCCCCATAGAGCTGGATATAGTTCGTATCCGCCAGACCATCCGCTCTGGAAATTTTCATCGACAGGTAGTTCGGGTCGCTCATCACCACTACCAGCCGGGTGTTGGGGGTCACATCAAGCGGAGCGAGCGGCACATCCCCCGCCTCATCCGACAGTGCAGGCCCCCGCACCGTGCGGGTGATATAGTTCCACTCAAAATCCGCCCGGATGACATTCAGCTTGGTGTATCCGACAGAGGCTTCAATCAGCGGCATGGTGTTTTCAGGGTCGGTCGAATCAAGGGTCTCTTTAATCAGCAGGCTCGCCACTGCGGCCGCCCCAATCAGCAGCGCCGCAAACAGAACTCTCAGCACCGCGCGTGTCCTGCCCCGCATCGTCCAACCTCCCTTTCTTCTCCGCCGCCCGCAGCACAGCGGCCGGCTTTCTTCCATTATATACGATCCTTGTGCAAAAATCCACCGCTGCGGTAAAATACGGCATCCTTCAATCTCCTCCCGGCATAGAATAGAGGAAACCGATTTGAGAGAAAAAGGGGAGAGCATCATGCGCCAGCTGTTTAAGCACCTGCCGCCGCGCGAGACCTGCCGCCGGCTGCTGCGGGGGGACCTTGCCGCCTTTTGCGCCCTGCAGCGCCGCGCACTGCCCGCCGCCGCACAGTTGACCGCGGCCGAACTGGCCGACGCGCTGGCGCTGGGGGAGCTGTGGGGGGTCTTTTGCGAGGACCGCCTGCTCGCCGCGCTGGCCCTTTTGCCGCTAAACGCCCCCTGCCGCCCCTGTCTCGCCGCAGCGCGGCTGGCCGAGGAGAATCTCTGCGCGCTGCCCGCCCCCGCCCGCGCCGCGCTGGTCTGGGCGCCCGCGGCAGACCCCGGCATCCCCCTGCAGGAGGCTGAGAGGGCCCTCTGCGCGCTGTTAAAAACCGCCTGTGCCCGGGCCGAGGCACTCGGCCTGCCGGAAGGGATCGCCGCCGCCGTCCCGGTGCGGGGGGCTGTGCCGGCAGCGCTGTTTCGGGCGGGGCTTTGGATGACCGGCCTGCGCCCCCTGCTGCGCCTGTGCGCCTGCTATCTCTTTACCCTTGCGCCGCCGCGGGAGATTCTTTATAATAGAGAGCATCAGCTGCATCTCCCCCTCTGCGAAACGCGGCTTTTGGGCCACCGTCTGGAGGAGGGATGGTGTGCCTCAGGCTATGCGGACGGCATCTTTTTGCTGACCCGGCAGCCGGAGGGCAGATCCGCCGGGCCGGCGCCCGGCAGGCAGGAGGACACAAGATGAAACTGGTTATTCTGGACTCTTACGCATTGCGGGAGGGGGATCTTGACTGGAGCGGCCTGCGGGAGCTGGTCGACGAGGTGGTCGAGTGGCCCCGCACCCCCTACGAGGAGGCGGCCGCCCGGATTGGCGACGCCGAGTTTGTGGTGGTCAACAAGACCTATATCGACGACCCGATTCTGGACGCCTGCCCAAATCTGCGGTGGATCGGCCTGACCTCAACCGGCACCGACAATCTGGATGCCGCGGCCTGCCGCCGCCACGGGGTACCGGTGGCAAATGCCCCCGACTACTCCACCGATGCCGTCGCACAGCACGTCTTTTCCCTGCTGCTCTCCATCTGCCAATGCCCCGAGCGGTACTACCGCGCGATCAAGGGCGGCTGCTGGCAGACCGACATCCGGCCCGAGTACGGCATCACCCCCCAGTGGGAGCTGGCCGGTAAGACGCTGGGCATCATCGGCTACGGCCGCATCGGCCGCCGGGTCGCCCGGATTGCGCAGGGCTTTGGGATGCAGGTCATCGCCCACACCCGCACCGTCCGGCCCGAATATGCGGCCGATGGGGTGGAATTCCTCCCCCTTGACGAACTGCTGTCCCGCAGCGACGTCGTGACCCTGCACTGCATCTCCACCGAACAGACCCGCGGGATGATCGATGACGCGGCGCTGGCCAAGATGAAACCCGGCGCAATCCTGATTAACACCGCCCGCGGCGCATTGGTGGAGGATGCCGCGGTCGCGCGGGCGCTGCACAGCGGGCATCTGGGCTTTTTCGGGGCGGATGTCGTCAGCGTCGAACCCATCCGTCCGGACAACCCGCTGCTGGGCTGTGACAACGCGCTGATTACCCCCCACATCGCATGGACCACCGCAGAGTCCCTTACCCGGCTCTCTGCGGTCATGACCGAAAACCTGCGCAGCTTCCTCGCGGGCGCGCCCCAGAACATCGCCAACTGAGCTGCGCGGCGCGGCAGGCCCGCTTTTTCTGTTTCTCAGGAGAGACAACGGCATTCGCTGTTGTCTCTCTTTTTGGGGGAACGGCGCCCTTGGGCCACGCGGCGGCGCTTTTTGCCTGGACTTTTCGCCGTATTTTTGGTAAAATAGGAGATGGGGGCCTTGCCCCGTGCAATGCGGCCCCTATGCCGATTCTTTCTCGCCTTCAGCGCACGGGCACGGCGCCTGCGCGCGGTGATCTTCCATTGAATGGGGAGTATTCCATGCCAACTTTTATTGATATGTTCGCGGGGGCCGGCGGCTTCAGCGAGGGGTTTCTGCAGGCCGAAGCAGGGGACAAGCATTTTGATTTCCTTTTGGCCAGCGATATCAACCCAACCTGTGAGGTCACCCATCGGATGCGGTACAACCGCCAGCTGGGGCTGTCCACCGAATTTTTGACAAAAGACATCTCCGACCCGGATTTTATCGAGGCGCTTTGCGCGGCGCTGGTCCGCCGGTTCGGCAGCGCCTCCGTCGATGTCGTCGCGGGCGGCCCTCCCTGTCAGTCCTTCAGTCTGGCCGGCGAGCGGCGCAAAAACGACAAGAAGGACGACCTCTTCTCCTACTATCTCAAGGTCATCGGCGCGCTGCGCCCCAAGTACTTTGTCATGGAAAACGTCTTCGGCATCCTGACAAAGGACGGCGGCCGCATCCGGGAGCGGATCCTGCGCGAGATCCGCAACCTCATTGATCCCGAGATGCTCGCGCGGTTTCTCGACGCCTGCCGAAAGCCCTCGGTCCGCGGCAGCATCCCCCCGCAGCAGCAGGATGACTTTTCCTTTTCGCTGCGGGTGCTCGAGCTCTACCTCGAGCAGGAGGCCGCCGCCTGCCGCCGGCGGGAGGATTATCTCGCGGTATTGACACAGCTCGAGCGCGCGGACCTTTCCCCCGAGCAGCTCCAATTTGCCCGTCAGGCCCTTTTGGAGTGCAAGAACGATCTCCCAAGCCCCGGCCTCGCCGCGCTGTGCGGCGCCCTGTCGGACCTCTTTGTCGAGGGATTCCGCAACAACAAAAAGGTCCCGGAGGAACAGCGGAATATCGTCCGGCAGGCCTTGCAGCTGATTGCCCGGCAGCATTCCCTCGACTGGGTCAGGGGACACATCAAGCAGCTGAGCAGCGCCGCCCAGCTGAACCGGAGCGTTTATAAGGACCAGTTTGACCAGATCACCGACCATCTGCAGCCGGACGAGATCTTCCGCCTTGCGCTCGCGCAGTGCGACCTGCTGCTCGCGGGCGACCCGGGGGAAAAAGCCTCCCGCGCAACCGCACAGGTCAAGCTCGCGCTGACCATCCTGCAGGAAGGCCCCTTTGCCTCCCTGCAGCGGATATTGCAGCTCCTGCGCGCGCACTGCAGCCGGCAGGATGCCGAGGCGCTGTCCCTGCTCGCGGACAAGGTCGCGCTGTACCGGGTGGACCGGGCGCTGGTTTTGAACGCCTCGGACTATGGCGTGCCCCAAAACCGGGTCCGGGTGGTCTTTATCGGCTGCCGGAACGACCAGCCGCTCATCAGCTCCATCCCGCCCACCGTTACCGAGGCGCAGAAGGTCACCGTGGCGGAGGCAATCGGGGATCTGAACTTTATCGGGATCGGGGAGCATCCGCTGGACTACGACGCAGCCTTTGCCGCGCAGTTTGCCCGCACCCCGCAGGGTTCGGTGTCCCGGACGGTCGGCGGGGTTCCCAAGGCGCAGGCCGGCGGACAGCCCTGCCGCAGCTATGCAGAGTGGAGCAGAATCGGCCGGCTCAACCCCGCGCGCTTTCCCGCCCTGCAGCGGCAGGCGGCCGCCTACACCCCCGCCAATCAGGCGCAGGAGATGGACGCAGCGCCGCTGCTCTGGGCACGTCTGCACAACCATGAGACCTCCCGCCACAGCGAGGAGGTGCAGGCGCGGTATGCGCTCATCCGTCGATACGGCGACTACGCCAAGGCCAAGCAGGAGGAACCGGACAACCCGCTGCTGCAGACCAACAAGCGCAGCTACGCCTGCCTGCAGGCCGACCGGCCCAGCCCGACGGTCATGACCCTCCCCGACGACTTCACCCATTACGGGGCAGACCGGTCGCTGACCGTGCGGGAGATGGCCCGCCTGCAGTCCTTTGACGACAGCTTTGTCTTTCAGGGCAAGCGGACGACCGGCGGGGACCGGCGCAAGCTGGAGACCCCGCAGTACACGCAGGTCGGCAACGCCGTGCCCCCGCTGATGGCCCGCGCCATCGCCCTTGAGATCCTCAAAAACATCCGCTGAGGCAGGCCGTGCAGCGCCCGCGGGAGTTCCTTGCCCCTTTGGGGGCGCTGTTTTAAAACGCCTAAAAGACAACGGGCGGACGGCCCTGCAAGAGCCGTCCGCCTGTTGTCTTTGCTTTTTTGCCGCCCTGCGCCGGAGGGCCAATTTATCCCTGCGGGTTATCTGTGACTTTCCTTGTTTTTCTGCGTCTCATCGGGGGGCGCGGGCGGAAGCTCGAACCAGAAGTTGGACCCCTGCCCGACGGCGCTCTGCACCCCGAACGGCGCGCCGTGCGCCACGAGGATCGCCTTGACGATCGACAGCCCCAACCCGCTGCCCCGCTTGCCCGCATCGCTGCGGGAGCGGTAGTACCGGTCAAAGATAAAGGGCAGCTCCTTCTCCTCGATACCGGAGCCGTTGTCGATCACCTCTGCCCGGACACCCGCCTTCGTGCCGGTCAGCCGGACCGTCACGCGGCCGCCCTGCGCAAGATGGGCGATCGCGTTGGAGATCAGGTTGTGCAGCACCCTGCCAATCTGGACCGGATCGGCGACGACCTCGATCTCCTCCGGGCCCTCCTGCTGCAGCGTCAGCCCTTCCTTTTCGGCGCGGTCGATATACCGGCGCAGCACGTCTGCCACCAGCTCGGCCAGATCAAACCGGCTGGGGCTTGGCTTCTCGGTGCCGGAAGAGTACTTGGACAGTTCCATCACGCTGTTGACCAGCACCGACAGGCGGTCCGCCTCATCGATGATGACCGACAGGTCGTCGTCCCGCCGTGCCTTGTCCTCCCCGTCCAGATCCCGAATCGTCTCGGCATAGCCGCGAATCAGGGTCAGCGGGGTGCGCAGGTCATGGCTGATGTTCGCAATCAGGTCCCGCTGCAGCTGGGTGGACTTTGCGATCTCCCGGGTCATGTAGTTGAAATCCCGCGCAAGGGTGCCCAGCTCGTCCTGCGAGCGGATCTGCACCGTGACGTCGTAGTTGCCGGCGGCAACCTGCTTCGCCGCGCCGGACAGCTGGGTCACCGGCCGGGTAAACCAGCGCGCAAAGAGCAGCGCCGAGATCAGCGAGACCGCCAGCAGAATGACGGTAATCAAAATCAGCTGCTGGCTGACCACCTGCATCGCCTGATCCACCCGCTCGAGGTTGGTGCTGGCGAGGATGATATAGCCGCTCGAGGTCACCATCCCGACCACCTGCTGCTGGCGATAGGGGGAGCTGCTCAAATCCACCAGTGTCTCGCTCAGCCGGCCCTTTGCCGCGGTCTCCTTCCGCTTTGCCACCGCGAGGGTGGAGTCCAGCTCGGTCTTGTCCCCAAAAATCCCCTGACTGGACGGGTGCAGCTGGCAACCGTCCCCGATGCCTTCCAGCACAAAAAATGCGCGGTAGGCGGGCACAGCGGTGCCCAGCATGGGGGAGGTATACCCGTGCGCCTCGATGCACTCCTCGGTGGCGGAGACCTCGATGCAGATGCCGGACTGCATCAGCGGCTTGACCAGCGAGATCAAGCTGAGGACATCGGCGCTCTCCGCCTCCTCCCCCTCCAGCACCGCGGCGACGGCGGCGATCTTGGTATTCAGCTCGGTGCGGATCATGCTGCGGTAGTTCGGCTCAAAGAGCACAACGGTCAGCAGCCAGACCAGCCCGATCAGCACGACGCACAGGCAGGAGACAAACAGCGCCAGCTTGGTTTTGATGGATTTCATGCAAGTTCCTCCGGGACACCTCAGTTTGCGGGATCGAATTTATAGCCCACGCCCCAAACGGTGACGATATCATCCCGGTGGGCGCCCAGATGGCTGCGCAGCATCTTGATGTGGGTATCCACCGTGCGGTCTTCGCCGTAGTAATCATAGTTCCAAACCTTCTGCAGGATCTTCTCCCGCGAGAGGGCAATCCCCTTGTTGTGGGCGAGAAAGACCAGAAGGTCAAACTCCTTGGGGGTGAGGGAGATCTCCTCCCCCGCGATCTTGACGCTGTGGGAGGCGGTGTCGATCACCAGATCCCCAAAGACAAAGCTCTCGCTGTCCGACTGCTCCTTGGGCAGGGTGCGCCCCAGCACCGCCTTGACCCGCGCGACCATCTCCCGCGGGCTGAACGGCTTGACAATATAGTCGTCTGCGCCGCCCTCAAGGCCGGCAATCCGGTCATATTCCTCCCCGCGGGCAGTCAGCATGATGACCGGGGTCGTGATCTTGCGCGCGCGCATCTCCCGCAGGCAGGTCATTCCATCGACAAAGGGCATCATGATGTCCAGCAGCACCAGATCAAAGCCCGCGCTCGACAGCTGCGCCAGCGCGGCGGACCCGTCGGTCGCCTCGGTGCAGGAGAAGCCCTCGTGCCCCAGATACTCCCGGATGAGCTGGCGGATCCGCGGCTCATCGTCTACAATCAAAATCCTGATCATGCGGTTCACCTCATTTTTCACTCATTGGCCTGCCGCCCGGCCTCCCGCCGGACGCCCTTTCCCAAATTCAGTGTAAAGTCCCGGTATGTCAATTATGTGAAAGTTTCGTTTCGCTTTTGTGGCGGGTATATTCTTTTATCATACCAGTTTTTTGCTTTGAGAAAAAGCCCCCCGCGTTGACAGTGGCGCCGCGGCGCGCTACAATGAGGGCGAACTTTTGCCCCCGGGGCAAAAATGTCTTTTCCCCTTGAAAGGATGTGCACGGTATGCCGCTTTTCCTTCTGCTGTTTGTGCTTTTCGCCGTCGCCGCGCTGTTGCTGGCCGCACTCTGGCCCTCCCGCCCCGGCGCCGCTGCGCTCGCCCCCTTTGCCGGGCGCAACTTCGCCCACCGCGGGCTGCACAGCCCTGACAAATCGGTGCCGGAAAACAGCCTCGCCGCCTTCCGGCTGGCAGCGGATGCCGGCTATGGGATCGAGCTGGATATCCAGCTGTCCAAGGACGGGCAGGTGGTTGTCTTTCATGACGACACGCTGGACCGGGTCTGTGGGGTATCCGGCCGGGTGGACGCCTTTTCGCTCGAGCAGCTGCGGGAGATGCGGCTGTGCGGCACCGGGGAGAAAATCCCCCTCTTCACCGAGGTGCTCGAGGCCGTCGGCGGCAGGGTCCCGCTGATTGTCGAGCTCAAAAGCGGCCCGCGCAACGAGCAGCTCTGCCGGCTGGCGCTGGCGCTGCTGGAGGGATATCAGGGAGATTTTTGCATCGAGAGCTTCGACCCGCGGATCGTGGGCTGGTTTCGCCGCAGCGCGCCGCAGATCTTGCGCGGCCAGCTGGCGCAGCGCCCCCGCAGCTACAATACGCTGCCCGCTCCGGGCGGGCTTTTGCTGGGCTGGACCCTTGCCAACTTCATCGGGCGGCCGCAGTTCATCGCCTACCAAAACCGCCCGCGTCCGCTCCCCGTGCGGCTTGCCTGCCGCCTCGGGGCGGCAAAGGTGGTCTGGACCGTCCGGGAGGAGGCGGACCGTCCCCGGGTCGAGCGGGAAAATGAGATGGTGATCTTTGAATTTTACCGCCCCGCGCCCCGGTTCCGGTAACTGCCCGCCGCAGCCGTCCCCCCGCCCCGCGCGGGGCGGCCATTTTACATTCGCACAAAAAAGAGGGCCGCGCCGGCTGATGCCGGCGCGGCCCTCTTTTCATTTGGCCTGAAGGTTCAGCGCTCCTCAATGGTATAGCTGAACTTGTACTCCTGCTGCAGCGCCTTGACCTTCTCCTCGTTGTCCTCGATGAAGGTCTCGGTATAGACCGATTTGCCCTGCTTTTGATAGTCTTTGACGATCTGGTTGAGCTTATCCCAGCACTCCTGATGACGGGGCTCTTCCTTCTCGTCGATGCTGATGATAAACTCCCGATGCTTAGGGATCCGCGCTTTCATGGCTTTGACTCCTCACCTTTGGGGCGGCGGCGCCGCCCGCTTTATTTTCGAGCTTGCCGTTTCAGTATAAGCCATCCCGCGCCGTTTGGCAAGGCGCCTTTACGTCGGCCGGCCGTTTTTCGGCGCCCGGCGGTTTTTCATTTATCGGTTCTCGAAGACCGCCTTAGATGTCATAGTAGCTGATATACCGGCTGCGGTCCCCGCAGGTGACGATCAAGCTGTTGTTGTAGATTGCCGAGTCGGTGTACTGCTGGGCAAAGGTGGGGTAGACGACAGGGTCCTTTTTGACCACCTCGAGCTGCTCGGACAGATCCTCATACCGGGAGAGCAGCTGGTCGATGGTGCCGTCCTCATACGCGTCCTGCACCAGCCAATAGACGGTGACCTGCTCATCCTCAGGAAGAGCGGCCACCAGCTGCTGGGTCTGGGTAGAAATGCTGTACAGCCCGGTCCCGGTCAGGTCAATCGAGGTCCAGCTGGTGGGCAGCGCGCCCGCCACCAGATTGACCGCCACCGCAATCGCGATGACAATTGCGGCCGCAGCGATACTGTAACCGCCCGCGTGTACCGCCCGGCCGGAAAAGGCGCGCCGCAGCGCAGCAAAGTCGGGCTTTTTCAGATTAAATCGCTTCATCTCAGCTCCACCTCCGTTTTTCCATCGTCTGCACCGTCAAGAAGAGGGCCACGGCGATGATCGACAGGAAGTAGAGCACGCCGGTCAGGTCAAAGACCCCGTCGATAAAGGTGTAAAACCGCTCAAAGACCGAAAGGCTCTCCATCACCCGGTCAAACAGCCCCTCAAACCGCTCCGCGGCGACGAGGTAGCAGGCCAGCAGGCCGCCGCAGCCGACGGCCGCCACAAGGCCCGCCAGCGGGGTGCTGCGGGTAAACATCCGCGCCAGCACCGCAAGCACCAACACCGCGAGCATCAGCGCGGCAAGGGAGGCCGCCGCGGTATCCGAGACGAAGGAGGCCAGATTGTTCATGAAGTAGAGCAGCATCATCACCACAAAGCAGAGCCCCGCGGCAACGGCCTGATTTTCGGTCAGCGCACTGATGAGCAGCCCGATCGCGGCCAGCGCGGCGGACAACAGGAAAAAGCCGGCCAGCGCGCCCCATGCGGTTGCAAAGGAAACCTCCCCGTACTGCGACAGCAGCAGCGGGTAGCAGCCCATCAACAGGCTGGGGACGGCGACCACCGTCAGGATGGCCAGATATTTGCCCAGCACAATCCGGGTCATTCCCAGCGGCAGCGCATAGAGCAGCTGGTCGGTGTACTGGCGGCGCTCCTCCGCAATCGACCGCATGGTCAGGATGGGGATTGCAATGAGAAAGATAATCGACATACTCTGTAGCACATATTCAAAGTTGGGGTACCCGTTGCTGAGGTTATAAAGCATGGTATAGATGCCGGCAAAAACCAGCACAAAGGCGATAAACACATAGGCGGCCATCCCGGTAAAGCTGGTGCGCAGTTCCTTTTTATAAACGGCAATCACGGCTGTTCCCCCTCCTCTCCCTGCTGATCCGACAACTCCGCCTCACCCTTTGGCAACGGGGCGTCCTGACCGGTCAGCTCGATAAAGACATCCTCCAGGCTGGCCTTGCGGGTCTCCATCCCGAGGATCGGCAGCCGCGCCGCGGCACAGGCGAAGAAGACGCCCTCCCGCAGGTCATCCTTTGGCCCGGTCTCGATGGTGAGGCTCTGTTCGCCCTCCTCGCGCCGCCCAAACTGCAGTCGGCGCACCCCCCGCAGCGGGGCGAGTGCGGCACGGATGGCAGGCTCCTCGCCGCGGACGACAAGCTCCAGCGTTCGGCTGCCGGCAAACAGCTGTTCCAGATTCTCCGGCGTGTCGCTGGCGACCAGATGTCCCTTTGAGATGATGACAATCCGGTCGCAGACCGCCCGCACCTCGGACAGGATGTGACTGCTGAGGATCACCGTGTGTTTTTTGCCCAGCGTGCGGATCAGGTCGCGGATCTCGATAATCTGGCGGGGGTCCAGCCCAACCGTCGGCTCATCCAGAATGATGACCTCGGGGTCTCCCAGCAGCGCGCCGGCGATCCCGACCCGCTGGCGGTAACCTTTGGAGAGATTGCGGATCAGCCGGTTTTGCACAGCCGCGGTGTCGGTGACCCGCAGCACCTGGTCCAGCTGCCCGCCCCGCATCTCCTTTTGCACCCCTTTGGCTTCCGCCACAAAGGAGAGGTACTCCCTCGGGGTCATCTCGGGATAGACAGGGGGCATCTCGGGCAGATACCCTATTTTCGCCTTCGCCTTTGCCGGCTCTTCAAAGATATCGTATCCGTCGATCCGGACGGTACCCTCGGTCGCGGCAAGGCAGCCGGTCATCATATTCATCGTGGTGGATTTCCCCGCGCCGTTTGGGCCAAGCAGCCCGTAGATCAGGCCGGGCTCCACCTGCAGGTACAGGTCCTCCACCGCGGTGTGGGGGCCGTAGCGCTTGGTGAGATGGTCGATTTCGATCACACTGGTTCCCTCCTTACATGATAAAGCGCAGCGCATCCAAAGACGGCGCTGCGTTTTTTATTGTAGGGAGCAGAGTTTAACCTCACTTAAAAGAAAAGACCGCCGGCGGCGGTTTCCACACAGAGTTCGCATTTCTCTCAAAAAGTTTTCACCGTTTTCCCAAGGCTTTTGCAAATCCCGGCCTTAGAATGGGGACAACAAGCAAAACAGGAGGCGGCTGCATATGCGGATCATGATCGCACAGCGGCAGGAAGGAGAACCATCAATCGCCGGGCTGCTGCGCCGGCATCGCTGCACCGTCGAGAGCGTCCAAACAACACAGGACCTGCTCGACTGGGCTCAAAACGGGCAGTGGGACTGCCTTGTCCTCGACGACCGTCTGGACGGGCTTGACCCGGTGCGCCGGCTGCGGAGTGCCCGATGCGGTCTACCGATCCTGCTGCTGAGCAGCTCTGCAGACGCCCGAGGGCGGGTGCGCGCGCTGGATGCCGGCGCAGACGACTGCCTCAGCCGTCCCTTTTTCCCCGATGAGCTGGTCGCCCGGGTACGGGCGCTGACCCGGCGTCAGGGGGAATTTGTCCCCGACCAGATCACCGCGGGGGATCTTTTGCTTGACCGGCGCAGCTTCCGGCTCTGCTGCCGCGACCGCTGGATCCGTCTTGGCAACCGGGAGCTCCAGCTGATAGAGCTGCTGGCGCGCCATCAGGGGCAATTTTTGTCCACCGAACAGCTGATGGACCAGATCTGGGGCTGCTCGAGCGGGGCCGAGATCAGCGTGGTCTGGACAAACATCTCCTACCTGCGCCGTCGGCTGCAGCAGCTGGGCTCCTCGGCAAAGATCATCCTTAGCCGAGGACGGGGCTATCTGCTGGAATGCCCCTGAGCATCCCCGCTTTATTTCGCTTTCCTCTTTTTTCCTTCTTTTTTCATAAAGCAAGGCGCCGCGCCTCTCCTGCAGGAGAGGCGCGGCGCCTTGCTTCTTCTAAATCCGTTAAGCCGATCTGCGGCACCGGCGTGTTACAGTTCCGCCGCGCCCGTCACCCTCCGGCGCAGCGGGGCAAAGCCGTCCCCCGCGTCCCGGATGCTGCGGGCCACCCGCCGATAGAGCAGCGGGCTGGTCAGGGCTGCCGCAATCAGGTCGCCGAACCGGTCGCAGCTCACAAGACGGCAGCGCGGGGTCAGGATGTCGGCGGTGCGGTAGCCGTCATCCAGCACCTTCTGCACCGCCGCCTCGATCGCGGCGCACTCGTCGGCGAGGTCAAAAGCGTATTTGAGCAGCAGCGCGCCGGCATAGACCGCACCGACCGGATTGGCCAGATTCTGCCCCGCCATGTCGGGTGAGGGGCCGAGCACCGGATGATACAGCCCGCGCCGGTCATTGCCGATCATCGCGCAGGACATCATCCCGGCGCTGCCGGTCAGGCCGGCGGCCTCCCCTGCAAGCACCGCGCCGCAGACGCCGTCCGCCAGAATCACATCAAAGCGGGCGGGGTCCTGCAGCAGCTCCGCCGCGGCGGCGGTGGCCCCCATGATCCGCAGGTTTACCCGCGGAAAGCCCGATGCCACCCGCTGGAGCAGCTCGCGCCAACAGCGGTTGCGCGCCGGCTGGCCGGGCTGCTCGACAAAGACCAATCCGCCCCGGCGCATCCCCGCCGTGCGGAAGGCAATCCGGACAACCCGGGCCGCGTCCTCCTCCTCCTGCGGGGCAGGCATCTCCTCCCCCTGTTCCAGCGCACGGATGCCGGCGAGCGCCTGCACCAGCATCAGGTCGATATCCTGCTTGACCAGCGCCGGGGCCAGCGGGCTGGCGCCGGCCAGCTGCGGGTAGAGCAGCGCCGGGCGCATATTGGCCTTGAGGTTCAGCTCCTGACTGAGCTGGGCAATCCCCCGCCCGACCCCGACCCCCGCCAGCACGCTGTCGGCGGCAAGGCAGCCGGCCAGCTGCTCTGCCGAAAGCGGGTCTGCAAGGCCGCCGCTGATCGGGGCAAAGGTAAACCGATGGCCAAACCGCGTTGCGACCGAGCGCAGCACCTTTTCCGCCTGCGAGAGAACTTCCGACCCGATCCCCTCGCCCGGCAGCATTGCGATTGTCTTTTCCATCTCAAAACCACCCTCCTTTGGTTCTGGGCGGCGGGAAGAAAAACAGCTCCGCCTGCCGCCGTAAGGCGAGAGACGAAGCTGTCTGCTCCGCGGTACCACTCTCATTGCCGCGCTGCGCGCGGCCGCTCACCCCGTCGATCAACGGGCG
>CALXBJ010000045.1 GCA_944386515.1 uncultured Pygmaiobacter sp. | reverse complement strand
GAGTGATGGGGTAGATGCTGGCAACTTCCGTAAACGCGTAGCTAACGTGCGCGGCAGCGGTGTTGCCGTCCATACTCTTTTTAGCTCTTGCCATTTTTTAGTTCCTCCCTAAAAATTAATAGCGCATCAAAGAGAGTGCGCTCTCGCAATCTATATTTTATCAAATTCCACCTGATAAGTAAATAACAAAACGGTCATTTCTTGGTGAAATCAACAGGAAAAAACGCCCGTTTTCCCCCGGGGGACAAAACCGCGTTTGACAGCGGTTTTCAAATACTATAAAATCAAGAAAAACGGCGAGAAATCGCCTTGAAAAAAGGAGTTTTGTCCGGATGGACCCTGATGGCCGAAGTTTGATTTTAACCCTGATTTTGACCGCCCTCTCGCTGGGGTTTGCCCGTGCGCTGGGCCGCGCGCTTGCCGCAGATGAGCAGGAGCCGGGCGAGGACGCGCAGCTGCTGGGGTTCAGCGCGCGCTCGGCAGCGGCCGGCACCGCGATGCTGTTGTGTCTGGGCGGGGCGGTGTTCTGCCTGTCGGGCTGGCTGCGCAGGCTGCCGCTTGCGGCCCTTGCCGCCGCCCTCGCCGCGGCCCTGCTGTATCCCCTCTTTTTTGCGCTGGGCGCGGCGGGCAGGCAGGGCGAGGAAAAGCCAAACCGTGCCGGCGCGGTGTTTGCCGCGGTGCTCGGCCGGCCCTTCCTGCTGCCGGCAAGGGCGCTGTTCCGCGCGGCGGGGCTGTCCGCCCGCAGCCGCGCGACCGAGGAGGACGTCCTCTCGCTGGTGGAGGATGTCGAGGAGGATGCGCTGATCGACGAGAACCAGCGGGAGATGATCAGCGGCGTGTTTGAACTGGACGACATCGCGGCCGGCGAGATCATGACCCACCGCAGCGAGGTCGAGGCGGTGGAGGATGTCGGCACCGTCCGGGAGGTGCTGCCGCTGGCGCGGGAAAAGGGATTTTCCCGGCTGCCGGTCTACCACCGCAATCTGGACGAGATCGTCGGCATCCTGCACGTCAAGGATCTGCTGGACCTGATTGAGGACCCGGCCGGCGGGGAGCTGCCGATCCGGCAGTTTGTCCGCCCGGCGATGTTTGTGCCCGAGAGCTGCCGCGCGCGGGAGCTGCTGATGGAGTTTCGCGCAAAGCGGACCCAGATTGCCGTCGTGGTGGATGAGTATGGCGGCACCGCCGGCATTGTGACGATGGAAGATGTCCTCGAAGAGATCGTCGGCAACATTGAAGATGAGTTTGACAAGGAGGACCAGCAGATCCGCCCGGCGGAGGGCGGTTGCCTCGCGGACGGCGCGGCCGATCTGGAGGAGGTCTTTGCCTGGTTTGACCTCGAGCCGCCCGAGCGGGAGGAGGACGAGGATTTTGACTCGGTCAGCGGGCTGATCACCAACCGGCTGGGCCGGATCCCCCGCCAGGGGGAGGAGATCCAGATCGCCTACGGGGGGATCTCCTTCCGGGTGCTCAAGGTCGGAGAGCGGCGGGTGGAACAGGTGTTCTGCCGCCCGGCGCAGACCGCGCCCCAAGAGGCGCAGCCGGCCGAGATAAAATAGGAGGAGAGCGCGATGAGCGAACCGGTACATCAGGAGACCATGCTGCACAGGGAGACCGTCTTTGACGGGAAGGTCATCCATGTGACCCTCGACGAGGTGCGGCTGGAAAACGGCAAAACCGCGATGCGGGAGATCGTGCGCCACCACGGCGGCGCCTGCGTTGCGGCATTGACCGAGGAGGGCGCGCTCTGCTTTGTGCGCCAGTTCCGCTATGCCTATGAGAAGGAGCTGCTCGAGCTGCCCGCCGGCAAGCTGGAGGCGGGGGAGGATCCCTTCCTCGCGGCAAAGCGGGAGCTGGAGGAGGAGATGGGGGTCACCGCAGCGGAATACGCGGACCTCGGGATCTTCTACCCCACCTGCGGCTACTGCAACGAGATCATCCATCTCTACGCGGCCAAGGGGCTGCGCCGCACCGGGCAGCATCTGGACCCGGACGAGTTTGTCACCACCCTGACCATCCCGTTTGACGAGGCGGAGCAGATGGCGCTGGACGGGCGGATCAATGACGGCAAGACGATCGCGGCCATCTTCCGGCTGCGGGCGCTGCGGGAAGCGGGGCGCTTTTGATGGCACAGAGACTCCTTTCCTTTGGGGAAGAGCAGCAGGTCCTGCAGCTGATGCGGCAGACAAAGCCGCTGATTACCGATGAGACGCTGCTCGCGGATGCCGCGGCCAAGGGGCGGGCGAACTTTGTTACCCACTGCGACACGGCGGTGCAGCAGTTTTTGCAGCGGGAGCTGGCCGCCCGCTGGCCGGAGATTCAATTTCTCGGGGAAGAGGAGGCATCCGCACCGGATTTTTCGGGCGCGGTCTGGATCCTCGACCCGGTGGACGGCACCGCAAACCTGATGCACCACTACCAGCACAGCGCGGTTTCGCTTGCGCTGGTGGTCGGCGGGCAGCCGGTTTTCGGCGCGGTGTATGACCCCTTTTTGGATGAGATGTTCTCTGCGTCCGCGGGGCGCGGCGCACAGCTCGGCGACAAACCGATGCGGGTCAGCACGGGGGTCCCGCTGGCGGACAGTGTCCTCGCGGTGGGCACCTCCCCCTACGACCGGCAGCTGGCGGATGCAAACTTCGCGCTGTTCCGGCAGCTGTATGACCGCTGCGGGGATCTGCGCCGGTCCGGTTCCGCGGCGCTGGATCTGGCCTATGTCGCGGCCGGCCGGGTTGAGGGCTACCTCGAGCGGAACCTCAAACCGTGGGACTTTGCGGCCGGGGTGCTGCTGGTGCGGGAGGCCGGCGGCATTGTCAGCAGTTTTGCCGGCGGCGCGCCGGATTTTTCGAAAAACTGTGACATCCTCGCGGCTTCGGCCGAGCTGTATGAGCCGCTGCGGGAGATCGCCGCGGCACAGCCGGAGGCGTGATGCCGCGCCGCGGCAGATGCGGGGAAAAGCAGAGAAAAAAAGGAAAGGGCGGGCTGCCGCGGGATGGTTTTCCCGGCTGCCCGTCCTCTTTGTTTTATCCGAACAAGTTCTGAGAGGGGCGGATTTTGGCGTCCGCGGTGCTCTTTGGAGGGTGGCAAGGCCGTGCTTCGCAGGGCAGGCTGAGGGCCGCAAAGGCTGCGGCGCTCGATTCCCGCGGGATTGCCGCAGCGGATTCCGGGCCGCGGAAAACCGCCCGCGGGGGTCTCTTCTGTGACCCTCTCCGAGCGATGGGGCGCCTTTTCATCGGAGGGTCTCCCCTGCGCCGCCTATATGTGCTCCTTGCGTCTTCTCAAGGGCCGTACAGACAAAAAATCAACCGCCCGGCTTTCGCGGGGCGGTTGATTAGTTACATCATCATTGGTCTAAACCTTTCAAAACTTTCCGAGATCTCTTTCGCAGTTGTCTGTGAAAAACTCATCGAAAACGTTCGGTGAAACCTGATTGTCTTAAAATGGACTGATCTTAAAACATTGGAGTTTTACCTTCTTGTTTCTGGTGAATAACACTTTCCAAACAGCCTACAAACTTGATCTATCTGAAA
>CALXBJ010000044.1 GCA_944386515.1 uncultured Pygmaiobacter sp. | reverse complement strand
TCTCGCCGGTCGCCGGCACAATGCCGATCTGGCCGGAGGTGAACAGCATCCCGTTCGCCTTTACCGCCTGAGAATAGGGCCCGATTGCCGCCGGTGCGGCCGCGCTGTTGATAACCTGTGCCATAGTGTTCCACCCATCCTTTTTCTATTGTTGAATACGCTCCCGCGGCCGATTGGTCCAGCCGCCTTACTGTCAGTATACCACGCCGCCGCCACGGGGTAAAGCCCCGCGGCGATCCTCCTCCCGTCGCAGCCGGTTTTACTGCAGCTCCGCCTCGACCGCCCGCATCGCTTCCAGCGTGTCGCCCAGCAGCCGGTCCAGATCCCAGCCCAGCAGCTCCGCGCCCTGCGCGATCACCTCGCGGCTGCAGCCGGCGGCAAACTTTTTGTCCTTGAACTTCTTCTTCAGGCTCTTGAGCTCCATGTCCTGCACCGAGCGGCTAGGCCGCATCAGCGCCGCCGCGCCGATCAGCCCGGTCAGCTCATCCACCGCAAAGAGCACCTTCTCCATCTCCTGCTCCGGCGCAAGATCGATGCAGTGGCCCCATCCGTGGCAGGCCGCCGCGCGGATCAGCCGCTCGTCCAGCCCCTTTTCCCGCATGATCTCGATCTCCTTTTTGCAGTGTTCGTCGGGATATCTCTCAAAATCCAGATCGTGCAGGATGCCGACCGTCTCCCAAAAATCCGCCTCATCGCCATAGCCCAGCTTTTCGGCGTACCAGCGCATCACCGCGCCCACCGTCTTGCCGTGCTGGCGATGAAACGGCTCCTCATTGTACTCGCACAGCAGATCCCATGCCTCCTGTTTTGTCATTGCTGACCGCTCCTCTCTATTTGCGGAAATCTTCGCGCAGGTTTTCTCTATTATACCGCCTGTGCCGCCGGATGCAAAGCCCCTCACCGCACAAAAAACAGGCGGCAGAGCATTGGCCCTGCCGCCTGTCTTTTGTGTTTTGGTCAAGCCCTTTTCAGCGTTTTTTCATCGCCTGCAGCCGGCTTATTTGCTGCGCCGCTTGCGGATTGCCGCGCCCAGCGCCAGCAGTGCCGCGCCCAGCCCGCCGGTCGATGCACCGATGAAGGCGGAGGTGGTGGGCAGCGCACCCAGCGGGGTGCCCTCGTCCAGAATCGTGTACAGCCCTCTTCTGCGGCTGCTCTTGCCGGGCAGATCACCCAACGGGGTATCCGGGTCCTCGATCACGACCGGCGGCGTCACCGGGGTGACGGGGGGAACCGGGGTAACCGGCGGGGTCGTCGGGGTGGTCGGGGTGGTGCGGTTATACCGCAGGGTGATGACATTCTTGCCGGTCAGCTGCAGGGTGATGCTCGCAGCCGACGCGCCGGTGTAGCTGTAGGTGTTGCCGCCGTAGACGGTGGCAAGGGGTACGCTGGAGGTCTGGATCACGGTGCCCGCCTTGGCGCTGCCGCCCTCGGTCTGATAGGTGCCGGTCAGCACGCCGTCGGTGTAGTACTCGTGGATGACGATATAGGGCACGATGGTCGAGCGGTCGTACCGCAGCACCAGCTCGTTGGGGCCATCGAGGGTCAGGGTCAGGCCCGCGGCGGGGGTCGCCTCGGTAAAGGTGTAGGTGTTGCCCTTATAGCCGGTCAGACGCGCCGCGTCGTCGGGGCTAATCACCTGACCAACCAGACCGGTCAGCGCATTGTCCGCCAGAGTGCCGTCCATCGCGGTGTAGACGCTGCCGGTCAGCACGCCGTCGGTGTAGTAATCATGGCGCACGGTGTAAGCGGTATCCAGCTGCTCCAGCTCGATGATGTTGTAGTAGGTGAAGCTGTACTTCTGGTAGCTGTTGCCCATACCGGGGCCGTCGATGCCGTAGCCGGACCAGATTTCCAGCGTCTCGCCATCCTGAAGCGGGTCCGCAGTCAGGCTCTTAAAGTAGTCGTTGGTCTCCGCATACAGCGCGGTTCCGGGCTGGTAATCGCCCACCGCGTGGGAACGGGAAAAAACAAGATCGCCGCTGGGATTAGGGTTGAGATAATTGGCATTTTCCTCTCCGTACACAACGCTGAACAATCCCATATAGAAGCTGTTCCAGCTGACGGCCGAAAGCTCCGGCTCCGGCCATTTGATCTGTACACTCAATTTGCTGCTGGAACCTGTTGCATACACAAAACGGTCGATCCAGGGATACTGCTCAATATACTCGAGCAGCTCCGTCTCGGTCATTTTATAGATGCCATTGTTGGTCAGCTTCGAGCCATCCAGCCAGTCGGGATGATCTGCAAACAGATCGGTCAGGCTGCTGTAGTTGGTATTGCGCAGGTCGTTGAAATAGACCAACAGATAATCGGTCATTGCGGTTTCGCCGGTATAGCCTGCGGCTGCGAGATAGTCATAGATCCGGCACATCATATCGAAGGTGACTTTCCCGCTGGCAGCAACATTAAAAATATCCTTGTAAAAATATTCGGGGATGATCGAGCCGGAAGTACGAATCGGCATATACTGCCCGTCAAAGGTGAGAACGGGCAGCAGCGAGCCCTCTTCAAAACTTCCGAACTGGTCGGTATCCTCCGGTGCGAGGACAAAGCTGCCATCCTTATACTGGTAGACGTGCCCGGATTCGTTTTCAATCTGGATCTGGAACTTGTAATGGTCGCCCGGCTGTTGACTCTCATTCTGCCACAGATCGAGCGCGCCATACGCGAGATCGATCACCGGGTTTTCACCGGCATCCGCGGTAATGGTGTAGTGGAAGACAAAGGTGGTATGGTCTTCCGTGGTATATCCATCGTAGACTACCCCATCCGACTGCCGCTTGCTGTAATCGATGGTGCAGGTCTCCTCCGGGATGCTGATGGTGCGCGGAGCCGCCGCATTCAGCGCGGCAAACGCCGCCTCGGCTTCCTCGAGCAGCGCCAGATTCTCCACCTGCGCCTTCTGCTCCTCGCTCAGCGCGTCATACGCCGCGCGGGCAGCGAGCACCTGCTCCTCCATATCCGGGGTCAGGTCGGCCAGCGCCGCGATCATCTCGGTCACTGCCGCGACCTGCTCGTCGACAGGCTCAACGGGGTCAACATCGCCGTCGGGATCAACGGGGTCGACATCGCCGTCGGGATCAACGGGGTCAACGTCGCCGTCGGGATCAACGGGGTCAACATCGCCGTCGGGGTCAACGGGGTCAACGTCGCCGTCGGGGTCAACGGGATCGACATCGCCGTCGGGGTCAACGGGATCGACATCGCCGTCGGGATCAACGGGGTCAACGTCGCCGTCGGGGTCAACGGGGTCAACATCGCCGTCGGGATCAACGGGATCGACGCCGCCGTCGAGGTCAACATCCCCATTGGTATTCGGGCTCTGGACAATTCCATTCCCCGTCCCATTGGGGTCGTCCGCCGCGTAGGCTGCGGTCGGCACGACTGCCGCCAGCAACGCCACTGCCAGCAGGACACAGCACCACTTTTTCAATAAATTCATCACGATTTCCTCCTCAAAGATAGGCCACAGCGCTCTCGTGTTGCCGGCTCTTTTCGCTTCGTTATTCTTGTTATACCTCATAAGAGTCACAGGTCTGTCACAGTTTGGGGATTTGAGGTAATTTTTTTGCAATCCTTCAAAATTATCTTTGATTTTGGTTACTCGGGTATCCCGCGACCTCTTTTTTTCTCCGTCTTGTCCGGCGAGGGTTGCACCTTTGCGCAAGGTGGGTTAGGATATATAATAAGTATATCAGATAAAAAAGAAGGTCGAACCGGCGTGTCTGCCGATCGGCCTGCAAAAGGATACTCTGGAGGGTTGTAGGGATGAAGGATCTTCTTTTGGTAATCGATATGCAGAAGGTTTATGAGGAGGGGGAGCCTTGGGCCTGCCGCGGGGTGGACAAGGTCAGCGGCCAGATTCTGCGGCTGCTGGATTCCGGCCGGGCGGCAAAGACGATCTTCACCCGGTTTGACGCCGCGCCCGAACCGGCCGGCTGCTGGGCGGGATATAACGAGGCCTATGCGGATATCAACGCCGACCCCCGGCTGGGCGAGCTGGTCGACGCCCTCGCGCCGGCTGCAAAAGCATATCCCGTCCTCTCCAAGCACACCTATTCCTCCCTGTCCATCCCCGCGCTGGCTGAGGCCGCGGCACAGGCCGACCGGGTGCTGGTGACCGGCGTCGTCGCCGAGTGCTGTATCCTCGCCACCGTGCTGGGGCTGGTCGACGCCGGCGCGAAGGTGGTCTATCTCAAGGACGCCGTCGCCGGGCAGACCGCCGAGCTGGAGCAGATGGTGGAGACCATCGTCGCGAGCTTTGCGCCGATCCACACCTGCGTGATGACGGTGGACGAGTATCTCTCCTGCGCCGATTGACGCGGTGCGGCGGGCGGTGCGTGCCGTTTCCTTTTTTCCGTTTTTCCGACCAAAAAGGCGCGCTGCGGCGCGCCTTTTTTGCGTCTGCCGTCCCTCCCTGTCGGGTTGTGTGCCGTTTTTTATCCCGCCCGTCCCGTTTCTCCCCGCCGATGCCGAAGAGAGGAGGGACTTTCCCTCTCCAAAAGTCTTAAAAACAGCGCGCAATTTTGTGATAAACGAATAAAATGTCCTCACCAAACATCAAATATTTCTCTTTTCTCCCGTCTTGCTTTTTCACCCTTGGGACGGCATAATAAAGCTGTCGATGGTTGTTGTTTAATACCTGAATACGGCAGGTAGTCTCTACACTTCACCGTAAATGAAGTACAATGACAACAGTATGGCCGCCTTGTGCGGCCGGACAGACACCCCTGCTCGGGGAAACCGGCCTTTGTGGCCTGCAGCGCCTGCGCCGCAGTGCCTTTTCTCTTATGGCGGGCAACCGAAATAAAGGATAAATCCTCTTTTTGCAGGGCTGTTGTGCGGCAACCATCCGTTTTGTTCGCGCACCCGCCGCTTGGCGGTGCAACACAGCCCTGCTCTGCAAAAACGCACAAATTGACTATCTGTTTTTTGTATGCTTTGCGTACGGCTTCAGATGGTTTATTTGTTGTTTGCCTTTTTTGCGGAGCCAGCAAAGGAGGATTTTTTTGATGGAAGATTTTTTCAAGCTCTCCCAGCGCGGCACCAGCCTGCGCACCGAGATCATGGCCGGCCTGACCACCTTTATGACCATGGCCTATGTGCTGGCGGTGCAGCCCTCGGCGATTGTCGGCTTCGGCGCTGAGCCGACCATCACCGATGTGAATGGGGTCGTCATCAGCAAGCAGGCCATCCTCATCATGTGCGCGCTGATATCCGGCCTCATCACCCTGCTGATGGGCTTTTACTCCAATTTCCCGTTTGCCCTCTCCACCGGGATGGGGACCAATTTCCTGCTGGGCAGCATGATCCAGAGCGGCGAGCTCTCCTTCGGCGATGCGATGGCGATCATCCTGGTCTCCGGCATCATCTTTGTGGTGCTGAGCGTCTTTGGCATCCGCGACCTGATCGTGCGGATGATCCCCCGCAACATCAAGGTGGCAATCTCGGCATCCATCGGCTTTTTCATCGCCTATCTGGGCTTTTCCAATGCGGGCATCGGCAGCTATGACGGCGGGATCGGCATGGGGGATTTCACCCAGCCGACCGTGATCCTCGCGCTGCTGGGGCTGCTGATTATCGCGGTGCTGACCGCCTATAAGGTGCGCGGTGCCATCCTCTACGGCATTGTTGCCATCACCCTGCTGGGCATCCCGTTCGGGGTCACCCCGCTGCCCGAGCGCGTCTTTGAGGTGCCCAGCTTTTCCACCGTCAGCAACATCTGCTTTAATTTCGACTTCGGCAATCTGCTCTCGGGCAGCGCCTTTGTGCTGATCTTTGTCGCCTTCTTCGGCGACTTCTTCTCCACCCTCGGCACCGTGCTGGGTGTCGCCGGCAAGGCCAAGATGCTGGACGAGAACGGCAACCTGCCCGGCATCGAGCGGCCCTTCCTCGTCGATGCAATCGGCACCGTGGTCGGCGCCTGCACCGGCAACACCACCATCACCACCTTTGTCGAATCCTCGGCGGGCGTTGAAGCGGGCGGCCGCACCGGCTTGACCGCAATCGTCGCCGGCGTGCTGTTCCTGCTGTCCACCTTTTTCAGCCCGCTGTTCGTCATCATCCCGGACGCCGCCACCGCCCCCGCGCTGATCTTTGTCGGCTTTCTGATGATCAGCGGGATCACCGAGGTGGATTTTTCGGACTTCTCCGAGGCGTTCGGCCCGTTCGTGATGCTCGTCTTCACCACCTTCTGCGGCTCGATTGCCGCCGGTATTGCGGCGGGGATTCTGGCCCATGTCTTTATCAAGCTGCTCACCGGCAAATTCCGTGAGATCCACCCCGGGATGTATCTGCTGTGCATCCCTCTGGTCCTGTATTTCATCTACGGCTGATCTCGCCGTAGCGCACCGCAACCAATCTTTTAAAGGAGGCGTTTTTTGTGAAAATCCAGCCCAAAGACAAAAAAGAGCTCATGGCGGCCGCCCTCGGCCGGATTGACTGCAACCTCGCGATCTTCAACACCCGGTATGTCAACCTGTTTACCGGTGAGATCTATCCCGCGATCGTGTACATCCACGAGGGATTTGTCGCCCATGTACAGCCCTGCGCCCCCGGCGACCTGCCAAAAAAGGCAAAGCGCACCGTGGACGCCGGCGGGCGGTATATCGTCCCCAGCCTGATCGACTCCCACGTCCACATCGAGAGCAGCCTGATGACCCCCCGCGTGTTCGCCTCGGCGGTGATCCCCCGCGGCGTGGGCTGCGTCATCACCGACCCGCACGAGATCGGCAACGTGCTGGGCGAGGAGGCCGTCCGGTATATGCATGATGCCGGCGAGGGGCTGCCGATGCACCAGTTTATCGATATCCCCTCCTGCGTGCCGTCGGTGCCCGGCCTGGAGGAGGCCGGCGCCAGCTTTGACGCGGCGGTGATCGACCGGCTGGCAAAGTTGCCCCGGGTGATCGGCCTCGCGGAGGTGATGGATTTCCTCGGCGTGGTCGACGGCGAGGACCGGATGATGGAGATCATTGACGCCGCCGAGCGAAACGGCCTCTACCTTCAGGGCCATCTCCCGGCGGGCTTTGGCCGGATGGTCAGCGCCTACCGGATCGGCGGGCCCTCGACCTGCCACGAGACCGGGCGGCCGGGCGAGGCGCTGGATAAGCTGCGCGCCGGGATGTACGTCGACGCGCGGGAATCCTCGATGTGCTACAACCTGCCCACCATCTGGCAGGATGTCAAGGACCTGCCCTGGCGCGACCGGCTGAGCCTGTGCACCGATGACCGCGAGGCGGACGACATCCTCGAGAACGGCCAGCTGGATCTGGTGCTGCGCAACATCATCGCGCTGGGTCTGGACCCGGTCGAGGCCATCCGGGCCGCGACGCTGCACCCCGCCCAGGAGGCCGGGCTGGAGAATCTGGGCGCCGTCGCGCCGGGCTATCAGGCCAACCTGCTGCTGGTGGACGACCTGAAGGAGTTCAGCGTTTATTCCGTCTGGTTTGCGGGCGAGGAGGTCGCGCGGGAGGGCAAGCTGCTGGCCGAGATCCC
>CALXBJ010000043.1 GCA_944386515.1 uncultured Pygmaiobacter sp. | reverse complement strand
TTTTTGAGGGTTTTTTCCGGAGAAAAGCGCGGCGGGGAGATAACATGAACGGGCGGGGGGGGCCTTAGGCGCCCCGCCCGCCGTGCCTTTGTGCTTCTATCGATGCGCTCAATGGTTGCAGCGCCGGTAGATCTCGAGGATCTCCTCCTCACCCAGCACCACAAAACTGCCGATCTTCCGCGCGCCGCCGAAGGTGACCGCCCGGGCCATCTCCGCCAGCTGTTCCTCGCTCTGCAGCCCGATGCCGAGTTCGGAAAAGCCGGTCGGCATCCCGATCTCGGCGAAGTAGCCGACGGTCGCCGCGATTGCCTGCTTTGCGGCGGAGAGCTCGTCTGTCTCCGCGATGCCCCAGACCTCCCGACCGAACCGGGCGAACCGGGCGGGGTCCTGCGGCAGGCAGAAATCGGCCCAGCCGCCCCAGACCGCCGCGAGGGAGGCCCCGTGGGAGACGTCGAACCGGGCGGAGAGCTCATGCCCCAGCTGGTGGGGCGCAAAGTCCTTGACCCCGCCAAGGCCGGTCAGCCCGTTGTGGGAGAGGCTGCCCGCCCACATCAGCTCGCTCATCGCGGCGTAATTGGTCGGGTCCGCGACGGCCTCGCGGCCGCAGCGGATCACGGTGCGCAGCAGCGCCTCGGCGATCGCGTCGGTCAGCTGGTTGTCCTGCGCGGGGTTGAAGTAGCGGTCCATCGTGTGCATCATGATGTCCACCACCCCGCACTTGACCTGCCAGACCGGCAGGGTCAGGGTCAGCGCGGGGTCCATCACCGCGAAGATTGGCCGGTTGAAGGGGCTGGAGAGGCCCCGCTTTTGGCCGCTGGCGGTATCGGTCAGCACCGAGGAGTCGCTGGTCTCGCTGCCGGCGGCCGAGATGGTCAACACCACCCCGACGGGCAGGCTCTTTTCGAGCGGCGCGCGGCCGGTCCAGAATTCCCAGATGTCGGTTTCGGGGTTCGCCGCGCCGTGCGCGATCCCCTTGGCGGTGTCGATTGCGCTGCCGCCGCCGACAGCGAGGATCAGCTGGGCATCCATCGCGATGGCCCGGCGAACCCCCTCCCGCGCATGGTCAAGCCGGGGATTGGGCTGTGCGCCCTCAAAGGTCTCACAGGTGATGCCTGCCTGCCGCAGCTGGGCCTCAATCCGGTCCAGCAGGCCGCTGCGCCGCGCGCTCGACCCGCCCGAGACGATCAGCACCCGCTGTGCGCCGAGCCTGCGCACCTCTTCGGCGGTTTTCTCCTCTGCGCCCTCCCCGAACAGGATCCGGGTGGGCACCCAATACTCAAAGCTGCGCATCTTTGCTCCTCCCTTATGTTATCGCTGGACCGAGAGGGCGCGCAGCAGCTTCTGCCGCTCCTCCCAGAGCTTTTTGGACAGATCGACATAGTACCGGTGGGGGTACTCAAACCGCTTGACCTCGTCCCACAGCGCGCGGACCTGCTGCGCACAGGAGGCGCGGATCTGCTCCAGCGAGGGGGAGATGTAGACCTTGCGCCCCCCCTCATAGATCGGGACAAGGATGTTGCGGGCGGTGCAGCCGGTGAAGGTGCGCTCCTTCCAGGTCTCGATGGGGTCAAACAGGGTGATGCCGTCCGAAGTGTCCACCGGCTCGTCATAGATGGTGATGTAGTCGGCCATCGCGTTGCCGGTCTCGTTGTCGTAGATCCGCCAGACCGCCTTGCGGTGGGGGACGGTCATCTTTTCGACCGATTCGCTGACCTTGATCTTGGGCAGGTAGCTGCCGTCCTCCTTTTGGATGGCGGCCAGCTTATACACACCGCCGAAGACCGGGTCGCTCTTGCTGGTAATCAGGTTCTCGCCGATGCCGAAGCTGTCCACCTTGGCGTCCTGCAGGATCAGATCCCGCACGATGTACTCATCCAGCGAGTTGCTGACCACGATCTTGGCGTCGGGGTAGCCCGCCTCGTCCAGCAGCCGCCGCGCCCGCTTGGACAGGTAGGCGATATCGCCGGAGTCGATCCGGATGCCGCCGGGCCGGATGCCTGCCGGGCGCAGCACCTCGTCAAAGACCCGGATGGCGTTGGGCACGCCGCTCTTGATGACATTGTAGGTATCGACCAGAAGGATACAGTTGTCCGGATAGAGCTGGGCGTATTTCTTGAAGGCGTCGTACTCCGAGGGGAACATCTGCACCCAGGAGTGGGCCATCGTGCCCGAGACCGGGATGCCGTAATCCCGCGCCGCCATCACGCAGCTGGTGCTCTGTACCCCGCCGATATAGGCAGCCCGGGCGCCCAGCACCGCCGCGTCATAGCTCTGGGCCCGCCGCGCGCCGAACTCCGCCACCGACCGGCCGGCAGCCGCGCGGACGATCCGGTTGGCCTTGGTGGCGATCAGGCTCTGGTGGTTGATGTTGACCAGCAGCATCGTCTCGATCAGCTGGGCCTGAATCGCCGGCCCCTCCACCGTGACCAGCGGCTCGCCGGGGAAGATGGGGGTCCCCTCCGGGATGGCCCAGACGCTGCAGGTGAACCGGAAATTTTTCAGATAATCCAAAAACGGCTCGCCGAAGATGCCAAGGCCGCGCAGATAATCGAGGTCCTCCTCGGTGAACTGCAGCTGGTCGAGCGCCTCGATCAGCTGCTCGAGGCCGGCGCAGATCGCAAAGCCGCCCCCGTCGGGCACCTTGCGGAAAAACATATCAAAGACACAGATCTTGTCCTGATAGCCCTCCTCGAAATAGCCGGCGGCCATGGTCAGCTCGTAGAAATCGGTGAGCATGGTGAGGTTGCGGGGATTTTTCACATCCATCTTCAAAACTCCTTTTTTCACGGCCGCGGCCGTGCATTGGGCGGGACAGGGCGTATACGGGGCGGATCAGAGCCGCGGGCGGCGCCGGTCGACCTTGCCCATCTTCCGGTTGCGGCGGGTCACCCAGAAGATGAACCCGATATAAAGCGCCATGGTGATCGCAATCAGCACGCACAGCACCTTGAAATACAGGGAGGAGAAGAATTCCCCAATCTTCGCGACGATATAAAGGGCGGTGTTTCGCTCAAGGCTCTGGCTGGCGACAAGGTCCACCGTACCGATCTCCTCCCCCGCCAGCGAGAGGGTCACGCTGCCCACCACGTCGCCGGCCTCAATCGGGGCGCTGACCTCCTCGGGCAGGTGGAACTCCTTGTTGATGGTGCTCTCGTCGCTCTCGACCGGCAGCAGGGTGATCAGGTCGTCGGCCGGCCGCAGCTTGAGGGTGTCCTGCTCGGAGCAGTATTTCACCTTGATCTCGGCGATGTCCTTGGTGGTGTCCAGCGCCGGGCGGACGGCAAGGCTCTCAAACACCCAGTCGTAGATCTGGGAGGTCACCGAGAAGGCGAGCCCCTGTCTGTTCTCATCCACCTCATAGGGGGTGCCCATCACGACCAGCATGTAGGTCTGGCCGTCCATCTTTGCCGTCGAGATCAGGTTGAAGCCCGCCTCGGGGGTGGAGCCGGTCTTGATCCCCTGCACATAGGAGCGGTAGACCGTCGACGAGGGGTTCATCATGCGGTTGGTGTTGCGGATATA
>CALXBJ010000042.1 GCA_944386515.1 uncultured Pygmaiobacter sp. | reverse complement strand
ACTCTCTGGATGACTTCTCCAAACAGCTCGCTGTTCACAACCGTCGCTCCAACAACTTTCCTATGAGGCCGCTTGGCTGGTGCTCTCCCTTAGAGTTCACTGTCCAATATGTTTGACAAACCTACACTGGCAGATGTTTTCTCCTCGCTGTACCGCCGTCTTCTTCCTTTCTCAAAAAGCAGCGTCAAAAAACGCCCATCCGGCTGCCTGTGCTGTCGGATGGGCGTTTTATTCGCTTTACGGGACCGGTTTACCGCGCAGCCGGTCTGTCGCTTTGGTCTGCCAGCGTGACAAACTCATAGCTGGCAAGGATCTGGATGTATTTTGCCATGCGGGGATACGCCGGGTCTGCCTTTTCACCGAACCGCTGTGCGGCAAGCTCCGCCAGCTCTCCCACCGTTTTACAGCCGTCGATGAGCGGCCAGATAAAGCTGCCCATCTCGTCTAGATGGATGTGGGAGGTCCGGGGCTTGCGCAGCAGCTTTTGTGCCGCCCGGTTGAACAGGCCGGTGTTCTCCCTGTGCAGCGTGACAATTCCCGTCTCGTCGGTGCTCCACGCCAAATCCGCCCGGGTCGGGATCTTGTCAAGATAGTTGGGCTGCACTTTTTTTCTTCCGAATCTCATGGCCGTTTACCTGCGGCTGCGGTTCTTGCCAAAGAGGCTGAACTTGAGCAGCAGCAGCACCATCGGGATCAGCACGCACCAGCCGATGACGCCGCCCACAAACATGAAGGAGGAGATGCGGGGCCGACGATATAGCCCACGCCCACCAGCGCCGGATAGACCTGTGTGCCGATCTGCGCGCCGAAGGACTTCAGGGGCAGGTTGATCTCACTGGGCACCAGCTTCAGCCCGTCCACAAGGAACTTGAAGGCGGCGGCAATGCCCATGCCGGAGAAGACGGAGGACGCCTGCGCGCCGCCCTCCTCGCCCGCCAGTAGCACATCGGCGCAGGCGGTGCCCTCAGGGTAGGGCAGGGTGGCGTGCTCGTGCACGATCAGCGCATTGCGCAGGGGCACCATGAACAGCACGCCCAGAATACCGCCGCACAGCGCGATGACGGTGATTTCCAGCAGGCTCGGGGTCTCGGTCTTGCCCTCGGCAGCCCACAAAAAGAGCGCCGGCATGGTGAAAATCGCACCTGCAGCCAGCGACTCGCCGGCAGAGCCGATGGTCTGCACGATATTGCTCTCAAGGATGGAGTTGCGGCGCATGAGCACCCGGATGATGCCCATCGACAGAACCGCAGCGGGGATTGAAGCGGAAACAGTCAAGCCGACGCGCAGGCCGAGGTAGGCGTTGGCGGCGCCGAACACCACAGCCAGAATCACGCCGATGACCACCGATACAGCCGTGATTTCCGGTATGACCTTATCGGCCGGGATATACGGCTTGAAGGGTTTGTTCTCGTTCATAATCTTGTTCCTTTTCTTTTATTCCTTTTTTGTTTGCCGGGCACGGCAGCGCGGTACTGCCCGCCCCCGGCAGCTGCGTGGCGCATGGCCCATATTATATCGAAACCGACCTGTTCCCGCAAGTAAAAACCGGCAAAAAAGTATAAAAATACAAAATAATTTGTTTTTATGCACAGGAAAAGAAAAAGAAAAAAGGGATTGCCGTTTTGCTGCAAAGCCTGCAGCAGAACGGCAATTCCCTTATTTTAGAAAAACAGTTTACCTTTCCGCCGTATCCCGGTCAGGCCGGCAAACTTAAAAGCAACATTTTAATATTGCGGCCGCTTATGCCGTCGGCTCCGCCCCGTCTGCCTGTGCCGGGGACTCCGCCGCCGTGCCCGGCTGGATCAGCAGCCGGTCTGTCTCGGCATCCAGACGGATTGCGGCGGGCGCGCTGCCGCCCACGATCATCTCCGCCATCGGGTCCTCGACCTCCTTGCGGATCACCCTGCGCAGGTCCCGCGCGCCGAACTTGCCGCCGCTCGCCTTTTCGCAGAGCAGATGCAGCGCGGCGGGGGTGTAGCTCAGCTCAATCCCCTTATCCCGCAGCGGCTGGCGGTACTCCTCCAGTGTCAGCGCGGCGATCTTTTCCAGATCCGCATCGGTGAGGGGATTGAAGGCGATCACCTCGTCTACCCGGGCGAGAAACTCCGGGCGCAGGAAGTCGCTCAGCGCTTTCAGCGCCTTGTCCTTGCTCATCTGGGCGACCGATTTGTTGAAGCCGGTCTCCCCCACCCGGTCTGAGCTGCCGGCGTTGCTGGTCATGCAGATCACGGTGTTCTCAAAGTTGACGGTGCGCCCCTGCGCGTCGTTGATCCTGCCCTCATCGAGGATCTGCAGCAGGATATTCATCACATCCGGGTGCGCCTTTTCGATCTCGTCAAAGAGGACGACGCTGTACGGCCGGCGGCGCACCTTTTCGGTCAGCTGCCCTGCCTCGTCATAGCCCACATAGCCCGGCGGCGAGCCGATCAGCCGGGAGACCGCGAACTTCTCCATGAACTCGCTCATATCCAGCCGGATCAGCGGGTCTACCGTGTCAAACAGCTCGCCCGCGAGCTGCTTGACCAGCTCGGTCTTGCCCACACCGGTGGGGCCGACGAAGATGAAGCTGGCCGGACGCCGGCGTCCCGAGATCCCCGCACGGCTGCGCTTGATCGCCTTGGCAACCAGTTCGACCGCCTCGTCCTGCCCGATGATCTTCTTCTTGAGATTGCTCTCGAGGGCATTGATCTTGAAAAAGTCGCTCTGCTGGATCTTGACCGCCGGGATGCCGGTCCACAGCTCGATCACCTTGGAGACATCCTCGGCCTCAACCTCGATCTTGTCGACCGCGGCCTTCTTTTCCTCCCGCTCGCTCTCAAACCGCAGCAGCTCGCTCTTGATATTTGCCAGCCGTTCAAAGTCCGCCTGTTCGGCATCCGCCTTCTGCTCAATGGACTGCCCCTCCGCCTCGAGCGCGTCAATCCGCTTTTCGAGGTTCAGCCACTCGGTGATCTCAGGGTGGCGCAGGCTGCAGCAAGCCGCCGCCTCGTCCATCAGGTCGATTGCCTTATCCGGCAGGAACCGATCGGTGATATACCGCTCGGAGAGGGTGACCTCCATGCGCACAATTGCCGGGCTGATCTTGACGTGGTGGTGCTTTTCATAATATCCCTTGATGCCGTCGAGTACCGCCACCGTGTCCTCAATCGACGGCTCCTCCACCTTGACCGGCTGGAATCGCCGCTCAAGCGCCTGATCCTTCTCGATATACTTGCGGTACTCGGCGAAGGTCGTCGCGCCGATGACCTGAATCTCCCCGCGGGAGAGAGCCGGCTTGAGGATGTTGGCGGCGTTCATCGCGCCCTCGGAGTCCCCCGCGCCGGTGATGTTGTGGATCTCGTCGATGAAGAGGATCACGTTGCCGGCCGCCTTGACCTCGCTGATGAGGCCCTTGACCCGGCTCTCAAACTGGCCGCGGAACTGGGTGCCCGCCACCAGCGCGGTCAGGTCCAGCAGATAGATTTCCTTATCCGCCAGCCGGCTGGGCACCTTGCCCTGCGCGATCCGCAGCGCAATCCCCTCGGCGATGGCGGTCTTGCCGACGCCCGCCTCGCCGATCAGGCAGGGGTTGTTTTTCTGCCGGCGGCAGAGGATCTGGATCGCGCGGTAGATCTCCTTATCCCGGCCGATGATCCGGTCCAGCCGGCCGTCCTTCGCCTTTTCGGTGAGGTTGTCGCAATAGGTGTCCAAAAACTTGCGCTTTTTGCCCTTTTCCTTTGCGCGGGGGTCCTTTTTGCTCTCTTTCTCCCCGTCCAGCCTGCGGTATTCTGCATCCTGCGCGTCATCCGCGCCCGCGCGCCCGATCAGATTAAAGGGGAAGGTCGCGCTGCCGCCGGGGGTAAAATCGTCCCCCTCGCCGTCCTCGTCATCCTCCATGTCCTGCGCCTCGCCGAGCAGTGACTCCATCGCCTCTGCGCCGCCGCCCTGAATAAAGCTGGAAAAACGGTCCTCCATGCTCTCAAGATCCTGATCCGACAGGCCGAATTGCTTAATCAGGTCATCGACCGGCTTGATCCCAAGCTCCTTGGCGCAGGTCAGGCAATAGCCCACCGGCTTATTGTCCCCGCCGTCGCCGCGCTGGACAAAAACGACTGCGGGCCGCTTTTTGCAGCGCACGCAGATCAACTGTCTCGCCATTTACCTCAACTCCTTCACAGGGCTGCCCGCAGCGTCGGGCAGCCGAATCCGATGCCGGCGCAGCAGGCGCCGCACAGGCCCATACTCTCTCTTTCCCCCGTATCAGACAAAGGGGTTATAGCTTGAAAAGAACTGATAAAACAAGCTGCCCTGCATCACCGTGCTGTTGAAATAGGGCATCCCATCGCCGGTGATAACCACCACCGCCCAGAGCGCGCACAGCGCGAGCAGCACATAGATAATCCCCAGCACAAGCCCGGCCGCGGCCCCGAGCACACAGTTCAGCCCGCCCATCAGCGGGACACGATTGACATTCGTCAGCGCCGAGACGAGGAACCGGATCAGCACGCTCAGCACGGCAAAGACCACAAAGAATACCACCACCGAGATGATCGGCAGCACCAGTGGCGCGATGACCTGATCCACCACCTGCGTCGCAACCTCGGGCGCGCCGGAATCCAGCATTCCCTGCAGCTGTTGGGTCCCGCCCAGCAGCTGTTCGATCAAGCTGTCCGGCAAAAAGGAGGCCAGCCGGTCAATCACCGACTGGATTGATACCTGCCCGCCCTCGCTGATCATCTGGGTGGTCTGTTCGATCATGTTGTTCTTAAAAAAGCTGTCAAAAACCGCCGAGGAAAGGCGGCTCGCCGCCAGCCAGGATGCCGCCATCGCCAGCGCGGTGCCGCAGAGCTTGAGCACGGTGGACAAAAAGCCCCTGTTCGCCGCCACAATCACTGTGACGATCACGATGGCAAGCAGCACCAGATCAAGGATCAGTGCGGATGTAATGGTCATGGATGAAACTCCTTCTTCTCTCTTCTCTCTTATCGGAACGGCCCGCAGCGGGATGGCCGACCCGTGTCTTCCCCCGCTGCGCCATGTTAAATAGGTATTGTAGCACAACTCAATTATTCTTTAAAGGCGTCAATTGTAAAATTTCTTTTGCGGTGACCGCCAAGATCTTTCTGCCCGCAATAACCCTTTTCCCCTCTGCGGTGAGCTGTTGGCGGACGGTCTCCTCTCCGGACAGGTTATACCCCACCGCAATCTGGCGGCCGATCAGATAAAACCCGCTTTGGCCCAGCGCGGCATCCTGCACCTGAAAATCGGTCGACACCGACGCGGCCGGCTGCAGGTCCCGGCCCAGCAGCACGCAGCTGCCCGCCGCGGTGCTGCCGGGATTGCCAAAGACCAAAAGCGCGCTGCGGTCATAGATGTCTGCGGTCAGCAGCGCATTGTCGCCGTAATCATACCGCGCCTCCTGCTCCCCGGTGGCGGGGTTATACAGGGCTGTGAAGCTGTCGCAGACCACCAGCAGCTTACCCGCCGAGGTGTACTCCATCTGAAGGGGAACGCAGTCGCTCAGGGTGACCGACAGGCTGCCCTCCGCCCCCTCCTTGGTCAGGTCATACAGCTGCAGCTGCGCGCCGAAGGCTCCATTTTCCACCTTCATGCAGCAGACTGCAAGCTGCCGGCCGTTATCCGACAGCTGCATCAGGAATGGGTAATACTCGGCGAGATAGGCGTAATAAATCGCCTCGAAATTCGGATTATAGACGGTGATCTCAGCCAGATACCGCTCCGACCGGGTCGCCACCGCCATCGTGCCGCCCTCCGCCATGGCTGCTGTGAGGATGGGATACTCGGTGGTCTGGGTAAAAAGGCTGCGGCTTCTGGATTCGACCCGCAGCTCGTTGCCGCCGCGGTTGTAGACGCATATCCTCGTATTTCCCGCCGCCATGCCGGGATCCGCATATCCGTGCGAGACGCTGCGCAGCTGCCGCGCGGTAGAGGAGTAAAGCACCAGCTCGGATGAGCTGCACAGCGCAATCCCGCCGCTGATTGGCTGCGCGTCGACAAGATCGTCCAGCTTTAGATCCTGCGGCCATCCCTCGCCCGGCGTCAGCGCGATCCGCGCAGAGTCGAGCAGGTCGCTGAACAGGTTGATGGAAGCGGAGAACACCCCGCCCAGATACAGGAAAAACGCGATCAGCGCCACCAACACCAGCGCCGCGCGGCGCATCCGCCGCTCGTTTTTTCGGCGGCGGATCTGCTCAAGGCGCGGCACATCGCTCTTAGGCGCATCTTTTGCGGCGCTCTTTTGCCCTCCTTTGGCCGGCGTTTTCTGCCGGATGCGAAGGGTGCGGCGCGCCTTTTTCTGCCGTTTCTTTTCGTCGTCCGCAGCGGCCTGCGGTTGTGCTTCTCCCCTCGCGGCAGCGTGTTCCTGCCGCGGAGGGTGCACCGCAGCGGCAGGGGGTTCCAGCCCCGCTTGCCGCACAGGCGGAATTTCCTCCTCGGCCTGCGCGGCGGCGCGGCGGAACGCCTCCACATTGGAGATTCGCTCCTCTCCCCTTTTTTTGTGCCAAAATCTCATAACGCTTCTTCTCCGTCAACGGTAAAATCCGGATAATAGACCGCTGCCAGTGCCAGCCCCTTTGCCGGCGCGGTCGGGCCGGCGGCCCCCCGGTCACACGCGGCTAAGATCCGGGACATCTGCTGCGGCTCCATCCGGCCGGCCCCCACCTCGACAAGGGTTCCCACAAGAATCCGCACCATGTTGTAAAGGTAACCGTCCGCCTCGATCCGAAACCAGAACTCGCTTCCGTGGCGCTCGACCGTAAAGATGCGCACCGTGCGCACCGTGCTGCCCCCCTGTTCGGCAATACTGCTGTGCGCCGCCATAAAGCTGGAAAAATCATGCCTGCCGCACAACAATGCCGCGGCCTGCTGCATCCGCTCCAGCGAGAGCGCCGGCCAGACCCGCCAGCTGACCTCCCGGGTGAAGGGGGACTCCGACGGGGCGTTGCGCACCCGGTAGAGATAGGCCTTTCCGGAGCAGCTGTATCTGGGATGGAACCCCTGCGGCACCTCCCGCGCGGCGAACACCCGGATATCCGCCGGCAGATGCGCATTCAGCGCAAGCGGCAGCTTTTGCAGCGGGATGGCGCTGTCGGTGAAAAAGCTCGCGCAGAAAGCCAGCGCGTGCACACCGGCATCGGTGCGGGAGCAGCCCTTGAGCTCCTCCCGCGCGCCGACCACCGCCTGCACCGCATCCTGCACCGCGGCGGATACGGTGGCCGCGTTGCTCTGCACCTGATAGCCGTGATATCCGCTTCCCAGATAGCTCAGCGAGAGGGCAATCTGCCTTCTTTCCATCAGAGCATCCCCCACAGGATTCCCGAGCACCCGATCACCGCAAAGAGCGCCGCGCAGACCAACACCAGCAGGTAGTCGGTGCCGCCCAGATGCAGCTGATGCAGCCGGGTGCGTCCCTCACCGCCGTGATAGCAGCGGCACTCCATCGCCATGGCCAGCTCGTCCGCCCGGCGGAACGCCGAGACGAAAAGCGGGATCAGCACCGGGATCAGCGCCCGGATGCGGTCGGCGAGTTTTCCGGTATCCAGCTCCGCGCCGCGCGCCTTCTGGGCGCTCATGATCTTGTCGGTCTCCTCAATCAGCAGCGGGATGAACCGCAGCGCGATGGTCATCATCATCGCCAGCTCATGCACCGGCAGGTGCAGCTTTGCCAGCGGCTTCATCAGCCGCTCCATCGCGTCGGTCAGCACAATCGGGCTGGTGGTATAGGTGAGCAGGCTGGTGCCCGCAATCAGGCAGACAATCCGCACCGTGAGCACCATCACATTATAGATGCCCTGCCGGGTAATGGTGAAAACCCACCAATGGAAAACGGGATCCCCGCCCACAAAGAACAGGTTGAGGATCGAGGTGAACAGGATAATCGGCAGAATCGGGCGCAGGCTCTTGCCGACCATCCGCAGCGGAATCCCAGACACCCGGTAGGCGACCACCAGAAACAGCGCCGAGAGCGCCAGCCCAACGGGGTTTGAGCCGATAAAGAGAACCACGATATAGGCGACGGTGAGCAGCAGCTTGGCGCGGGGGTCCATCTTGTGGATCACCGAATCGCCGGGGAAGTGCTGCCCGATGGTGATATCCTTAAGCATCCTGCCCACCTCCCCGCTTTGCCAACGCGCCGAGGATGACATCCCGGGCATACTTTACCGTGTAGACATCCACCGGCAGGTCCAGCCCCATCTCCCGCAGCCGCAGGAAGATCTTGGTCACCTGCGGCACCGACAGGCCGTAGCCGACCAGCTCCTGCGCGCGCGCAAAGATGTTGGCGGTGGTGTCCAGCATGGCCAGTTTGCCCGCCTGCAGCACCAATACCCGGTCGGCATACTTTGCAATATCTTCCATCGAATGGCTGACCAGCACCACCGTGGTGCCGGTTTCCTTGTGATACTTTTTGATCTGGCTGAGGATCATCTCCCGCCCCTCGGGATCAAGGCCCGCAGCCGGCTCGTCCAGCACCAAAACCTCCGGCTGCATCGCGATCACCCCGGCGATTGCCGCGCGCCGCTTCTGCCCGCCGGACAGCTCAAACGGGGAACGGTCGAGCAGCGACTCGTCCAGCCCGCAAAAGCGCGCCGCCTTTTGGATCCGCAGCGCGATCTCCTCCTCCGGCAGCCCCATGTTGCGGGGGCCGAAGGCGATGTCCTTGCGCACCGTCTCCTCAAAGAGCTGGTATTCCGGATACTGGAACACCAGCCCCACCTTGAAGCGGTACTGCCGGATCTGCTTGGGGTCGGCCCAGATGTCCTCCCCGTCGATCAGCAGCCGGCCCGAGGTGGGCCGGTTGAGACCGTTAAAATGGGTGATGAGGGTCGACTTGCCGCAGCCGGTCGGCCCGATCACCCCGAGGAACTCCCCCCGCTCTATCTCAAAGCTGATGTCATCCAGCGCGCGGGTCGCGTCCGGCATCCCCTCGCCGTAGACATAGCTCAAATGTTCAACCTTGATTACCGATGACATTCCGTTACCACCTGTTCTCCGGATCGCCCCGCCGCCGGGCGGCGTGGACGCCCTAATCTGGTTTCTCCCAAAACGGGTTCAGTTTCTCTTTGCGCCGCAAAGCAGCTTTGCAAGCGCCTCGGCACACTCCTCCTCCGAGATGATCTCCTCATCCATCGGGACCCCGGCCTCCCGCAGAAGGTCGCACAGCTCCTTTGCCTGCGGCACATCCAGCCGCAGCGAGCGGATCCTGCCGCTGTCCCGGAAGACCTCCTTCGGGGTCCCCTCCAGTTCGACCACCCCGTTTTGCATCACGACCACCCGGTCGGCCTGCACCGCTTCCTCCATATAATGGGTAATCATCACCACCGTGATTCCAAACTCGGTGTTCAGCCGCTTGACCGTCCGCATCACCTTCTCACGGCCGATCGGGTCGAGCATCGCGGTCGACTCGTCCATTATAAGGCAATCCGGCCGCATCGCGATCACCCCCGCAATCGCGACCCGCTGCTTCTGCCCGCCGGACAGCTTGTGCGGGGCCTTGTTTCGATGCTTGTAGATGCCGGCCATCTGCATCGCCTCATCAACCCGCGCCCGCATCTCCTCGGGCGGTACGCCGAGGTTCTCCAGCGCAAAGGCGACATCCTCCTCCACCATTGTGGCGACGATCTGGTTGTCCGGATTCTGGAACACCATCCCGACCCGCTGGCGGATATCATAGAGGTGCTCCTCCTCCTTGGTGTTGAACTCCTCTACAAAGACATCGCCCTTCTCCGGCAGCAGGATGGCATTAAAATGCTTGGCGAGGGTGGATTTGCCGCAGCCGTTCGCACCCAGTACCGCGACAAACTCCCCCCTCTTCACCTGCATGGAAACCCCGTCCAGCGCCTTCCTGCCCTCCTCGGCATACCGAAATTCGAGCCCCTCGGCGCGGATCATCTTTTCATCCATCTTCATCCTTCCCTCCTGTCTCCCGCCCGCGTGCTGTGCGGTGCGGTGACATTGCCCGCGGCTATCCGCGCGGGCCGATCAAACTGCGGCAGACGCCGCGGCCGTCACAGGGAGAACCCCTCCTCCAGCCAAAAGGTGGTCGCACCCGCCGGCAGCGCCCCGCCGGTCGCCTGCACCGGCAGACCGATCTCATCGCTGACGGTGCTGCCCCCATACCGCGGGCAGAGCAGCCGGCGGACCATGTACTCCATCACCGCCGGCGAGAGGCCGGTGGTGTAGCTGTTGACCGCAAAAAAGAGCGGGCGGTCGCTCAAAATCGCGCTGCAGTCCTCGAGGAGGGCATAGATGCTGTCCTCCAGCTTCCAGACCTCCCCCGACGGGCCGCGCCCATAGCTGGGCGGGTCCATAATGATCCCATCGTATCGGCTGCCGCGGCGCGCCTCCCGCTGGACAAATTTGGTACAGTCGTCCACAATCCAGCGGATCGGCCGGCTGTCAAGGCCGCTGAGGGCGGCATTCTCACGCGCCCACGCGACCATTCCCTTGGAGGCGTCGACATGGCAGACGCTCGCCCCCGCCGCCGCGCAGGCGAGGGTCGCCCCGCCGGTGTAGCCGAAGAGGTTGAGCACCTTCACCGGGCGGCCGGCCGCCTCGATCAGACGACGGTAGGCGTCCCAGTTGACCGCCTGCTCGGGAAAGATGCCGGTGTGCTTGAAGCCGGTCGGGGAGACCTTCAGCCGCAGATCCCCGTAGCTGATGGTCCAATGGTCCGCAAAGCGTCCCCGTTTTTCCCAGCTGCCGCCGCCCTTTGCGCTGCGGTGGTAAACCGCATCCGCGCGCTGCCACAGCTCGCTCGCCGGCGCAAAATGCCAGACCACCTGCGGGTCGGGGCGGATGAGGACCGTCCTTCCCCACCGCTCAAGCCGGTTGCCGTCGGTGGCGTCCAGCAGCTCATATTCTCTCCAGTTTTCCGCAAGGCGCATACCGCCAGTCCTCCTCTTTCTTGGGGGTCGGTTACTTTCTCTTTTCGATCATATCGGCAATCAGCCGCGCAGCCTGCGTGATCGCATCCCGGTCCCGGCCCTCGACCATGACCCGGATATAAGGCTCGGTGCCGGACACCCGCACCAGCACCCGCCCCTGGCCCATCAGGCCCTGCTGCTGGCTCTCGATGAAACCGGCGATATATTCATCCTCTTTATAGCGCGCCTTCTGCTCGGGGTTTGCAAGGACATTGAGGATCACCTGCGGGAACTTTTCATACACCCCAGCGAGCGCGCTCATCGCACCGCCGCTGGCTGCGAGGATGTTCAGCAGGGTGCCGGCGGTCAGCTCACCGTCACCGGTGGTGGAGTGCTGCAGCAGGATCACATGGCCGCTCTGCTCGCCGCCAATCGCGTATCCTTTGGCCCGCATCTCCTCCAGCACATACCGGTCGCCGACCGCAGTGGTCGCGATCTTGAGGCCCAGCGTCTCCTTCATATACTGCATAAAGCCCAGATTCGACATCACGGTCACCACCGCGGTGTCGCCGGGCAGCCGGCCCTCGTCCCGCATATGCTTCGCCAAGATCGCGATGATCCGGTCGCCGTCGATCTCGTTGCCCTTCTCGTCCACCGCAAGGCAGCGATCGGCATCCCCGTCAAAGGCCACACCGCAGTCAAGGCCGTTTTCCACAACGTATTTTGCAAGCCGGTCCAGATGGGTCGAGCCGCAGTCCCGGTTGATGTTGGTGCCGTCCGGATCAATGCCGATAAAGCGGCAGTCCGCCCCCAGACGGGGGAAGAGCAGCTGCGCCGTCTTTGCGGACGCGCCGTTTGCACAGTCCACCGCGATCTTTAAGCCAGAGAGGTTTGCCTTCAGGCAGCTGGCAAGGTAATCGACATAGTCGCCGACCGCATTGTCCAGACGCTTGACCCGGCCGACCGCGTCGCCGGTGGCCAGCTTGACCTGCGTCTTGTCCCGGACAAGCCGCTCGATCTCATCCTCCACCTGATCCGGCAGCTTGTAGCCATCCCCGTTGAAGATCTTGATCCCGTTGAACTCCATCGGGTTGTGGCTGGCCGAGATCACAATGCCGGCGTCCGCCTTATATTGGCGGACAAGGTAGGCCACTGCAGGCGTGGGAATCTCGCCAAGCAGCTCCACATCCGCCCCGACGCTGCAAAGGCCGGCGGTGAGGGCGGCCTCCAGCATATCGCCCGAGATCCGGGTATCCTTGCCGATCAGGATGCGGGGCCGGCTGACCTTTTTGGTGAGCACCGTCGCCGCGCCGCGGCCAATCAGCATCGCCATCCCGGGGGTGAGGTCCTCGCCCGCGATCCCGCGCACGCCGTCCGTTCCAAACAATCTAGCCATCTTATTTCCTCCTAAAAATCCGCGCCGCGCCGCACTGTTCGGCCGGCCGGCCTGTTTTCTTGTGTTTTCTGCTCCCGTCTCGGCACAGCGGACAGCGCCCGGTCAGTTCTCTTCCAGATCCGCAAAGCTCTGCTGCCGCGATCCGTCCTGCATCGGGCCGGAGCGCTGCGGCGGCTGCATCCCCAGATGGCGGTAAGCCGCATCGGTGACACAGCGCCCGCGCGGGGTGCGGGCCAAAAGGCCCATCTGCATCAGGTAGGGTTCACAGACATCCTCCAGCGTGACCGACTCCTCGCCCAGCGCTGCGGCCAGCGTGTCCAGACCTACCGGCCCGCCGCCGTACAGCTCAATGATGGCCCGCAGCAGGCTGCGGTCAAGCTCATCCAGCCCCAGCGGGTCGATGTCCATCCTGCGCAGCGCCTCGGTCGCCGTCTCTCGGGTGATGACCCCATCCCCCATGACCTCCGCGAAATCCCGCACCCGCTTGAGCAGCCGGTTGGCCACACGGGGCGTCCCGCGGCTGCAGGCGGCCAGTTCCGCGGCGCCCTCCTCATCGCAGGGCACCCGCAGCAGGTTAGCCGAGCGGCGGATTATCTGCGCCAGCTCCAGCGGGGAATACAGCTCCAGCTTGAGCAGCACCCCAAAGCGGTCCCGCAGCGGGCTGGTCAGCTGACCCGCCCTGGTGGTCGCTCCAATCAGGGTAAAGCGGGGCAGATTGATCCGAATCGACTGGGCGGATGGGCCCTTGCCGATCATGATATCCAGCGCATAGTCCTCCAGCGCGGGGTAGAGCACCTCCTCCACCTGACGGGAGAGGCGGTGGATCTCGTCGATAAAGAGGACGTCCCCCTCCTGCAGATTGGTCAGCAGCGCGGCGAGGTCCCCCGGTTTTTCAATCGCCGGGCCGGAGGTGGTGCGGATCTGCACCCCCATCTCATGCGCTACAATGCAGGCGAGGGTCGTCTTGCCCAGTCCCGGCGGCCCATACAGCAGCAGATGGTCGAGCGGCTCTCCCCGCCGGCGGGCCGCCTCGAGGTAAACCTTTAGATTGCCCTTGATCTTCTCCTGCCCGATATATTCCTCCAGCGTGCGGGGACGCAAGGTGAATTCGCTGTCAAAATCCTCGGCCGCCGCCTCGGGCGAAATCAGCCGTTCTTCCAGATTCTCCATCTTCTATCACCGCACCTTTCCGGCCATCGAACGCAGGGCCAATCTCACAAGCTCTTCCACCGGCAGCGCCGGGTCAAGCCGGGAGACGGCCTGTGCCGCCTCGCTCTGGTTATACCCCAGCGCACACAGCGCCGCGACCGCCTGTGCCGTACCGCCCGCTGCAACCGCGGCGGCAGCGCCCGCGCTCTCGAGCGAAGTCTCTCCCGCAAGGCCCTTGCCCACCTTGTCCTTGAGCTCGAGCACAATCCGCTGGCCGAGCTTCGGCCCAACCCCGCTCGCCGCGGTAAACGCCTTTGCGTCCCCCGCCGAGATTGCCAGCGCAACCCGGTCGCAGGACAGTGCAGAGAGGATGGCCAGCCCCACCTTTGGCCCGACGCCCGAAACGCTGGTCAAAAGCTGGAACATCTGCCGGTCCGCCGCGGTGAGGAACCCAAACAGCGAGATGTCGTTCTCGGTGATATTCAAAAAGGTGTAAAGGGTCGCCGCAGCGCCCTGCGCAGGCAGCGCGGAGGCGGCGGACAGCGGGACCCGCACCTCGTAGCCGACCCCCGCGCACTCGATGACGACGCGGTCGGTCCCCTTTTCCTGAATCTTGCCGGTCAGCGAATAGATCATGGCATTTCCCTCTCCCGCGCCGGCGCTGTGTCAGGCGCGCAATCTCCTTGTAATCTTAGAGCCTTCTTCTCCGCGGGCCGCCTCAGCGCCGACGGCTGAGGTCACCCGGGCGCAGGTTGTAGTTGTTGACCGTCCCGGTGCGGCCGAATAGCTGGCTGCGGCTGGAATGCGCGTGGCAGATTGCCATTGCCAGCGCGTCGGCGGTATCGTCCGGCTTTGGCACCTTTTCGAGATGCAGGATCGCGCGGGTCATCTCCTGCACCTGCTTTTTGACCGCCTTACCGTACCCCGCGACCGCCTGCTTGACCTGCAGCGGGGTGTACTCAAAAACCGGAACCCCCGCCTTGCGGGCCGCCAGCAGGATCACCCCGCGCGCCTCGGCCACATAGATGACGGTGCTCTGGTTATGGGCGTAAAACAGCGTCTCGATTGCGAGTGCCTGCGGCTTTGTCCGCTCGAGCAGCGCAGCCATCTCGTCATATACCGTGACCAGCCGCTCCTCAAACAGGGTGTGGGCGGGGGTGGTGATCGCGCCGTACTCCACCGGCGCAAACCGGCCGGCATTATAGTCCACCACGCCGTAACCGACAATGGCATAGCCGGGATCAATCCCCAAAATCCGCATCCGCGTCCCTCCCCCTTTTATTTTAGGGCAAACCGCCCGAGTTTACTAACCGATATATTATACCATAAAGGGGACGCCCCGGCAACCAAAACCGCGCGGCCGCCGCACCCCTGCGCTTTTGTGTTTTTTTCTTCTAATTCCGCATTTTTTCTTTTGCAGAGGAAAGAATACGCCGTCTTTGTGAAAAAATTTTTAAAAAGGGCTTGCTTTTATCTGAAAAGCGTTATATAATATATCTCGTCGCCCGGTCAGGGCGCGGTTCTATGGGCGGTTAGCTCAGCTGGTAGAGCACCTGCTTGACGTGCAGGGGGTCAGGGATTCGAGTTCCTTACCGCCCACCAAAACAAAGACCGCATCAGATAGCCAAAAACGGCAGTCTGATGCGGTTTTTCTTTGTTTTCACCGTTTCTCATTGTACCGCTTTGGGGGGCTTTGGAGACACACAAAATACACAGTAAAAAGCCCGGGAAGCTGCAGCATCGCAGCCCCGGGCTTTTCTGTATTTTTTATTTTCCGAAATGGCCGGCAGGGCGCCGCAGCCGTCCCTTGCCGCAGGCCGCTCTTTGTCCCCGCTTCCTCGCGGCGGGCTTTTCACAGCTCCTCCGCGCCGAGCAGGTCAAAAGCCACCGGGGTGTAAAAGAGCCGCCGAACCTCCTCCGGCCGGCGGGTGCTCCCGAGCGCCCACATCAGTTTGGCCAGCACCGCCTCGGTGGTCATATCATAGGCCTCGAGGACACCCGGTACATCCTTGAGCGCGTGCCCCACCTGATAGACGCCAAGGTCGCTGCCCTCGTTCTGCACCTGTGTGGTCATCACCACCACCTTGCCCTGTGCCGCCGCCTGCTGTACCGTCTCGAGATACCCGCCCTCGGTCGGCAGCCCACCGACCCCGAAGCTCTCGATGATGACCGCGTCATTTTCCCGCAGCAGCAGCCGCAGCAGGTCGGCGCGTGCGCCGGGGATCAGCTTGAGCAGCGCGACCCGCTGGTCAAGCGCGTCATAAAAGATGGGCTGCGCCGCGCAGGGCGGCTGCAGGTAGGGGATGAGACGGCCCTCCCGCACAACCCCCAGCACCGGGTAATTGATGCTGGAAAATGCGGAAAAGCTCTTGGAATAGTTCTTCCGGGCGCGGGTACCGGCAATCACCACCCCGCCGAAAACAATGGCCACCCCGCCAATCCGCCCATCACAGGCGCAGCCGAAGCAATCGAGCAGGTTGCTTTTGGAGTCGGTCCCCTCGGTGTGAATCGGCTTTTGCCCGCCGGTGAGCAGGATCGGCTTGGGGCTGTTTTGAATCAAATAGCTCAGCGCCGCCGCGGTATAGGCCATCGTGTCGGTGCCGTGGCAGATCACAAAGCCGTCATAGTCCTGATACCGCCGCCGGATCACCTCCGCGATTGCCAGCCAGTGGGACGGGGTCATATTCGTGCTGTCAATGTTGCATACCTGCACGCAGTCGACCTCGCACATCTGTTCCAGCGCGGGAACAAACCGCAGCAGGTCCTCGGTGGAAAAGCCCGGCGCAAGGCCGGACTCGGTGATCTCCGAGGCGATGGTCCCCCCGGTGCCGATCATCAGGATCTTCTTCATCTGCAAAAACCTCCCGCCTTTCTTGGCCGATTTCTCTGCATTCCGTTTTATTCATTTTTATTCTAACACGAGCCGGGCAGAAAATCCACCGCCCGGCACTGCGGCGGGCGGCGGATTGCTTTTTTCCCCGTTTCGTCATACAATAAAACCGTATCTCAACCGGGGGAGGGATTGGATGCGGGACATCGGCACCAGACTGATACTGACCCCACGCCTGCAGCTGCGCCGTCACCGGCCCGAGGATGCGGCCGATATCTTTTCCGGATGGGCCGGCTCGCCATCGATTGCCCACCTGCTCCGCTGCCCGCCCCTCGCCGACCTGCGGGAGGCCGAGGCGGTCGTCCGCGGCTGGTGCTTTGCCTATGACGAGGAACCCGACTTTTACCGCTGGGCAATCACCCTGCGCGGCAGCAGCGTGCTGATTGGCTCAATCCATCTCGCCCTGACCGAGGGGGGCTGGGAGCCGAGTTATGTCATCTCCCCCCGCTGGCAGGGGCGCGGCTATGCAAAGGAGGCGCTCAAGGCCGCGCTGGCCTATCTCGCAGATGCCGCCGGGGCCGACCGCTTTATCGCCCGCCGCCTTGCTGAAAACGACGCCAGCGGCGCGGTGCTGGCCGCCGCGGGTTTCCTGCGCACACAGCCGCCGCCTTGGGGCCAAGCAGCGGGCTGTCTGTGGTACCGGCTGACCGCAGAGGCGCTGGTGCGGGATGTGGCGATCACACTTTTGGAGACACCGTCCCTTCTCTGAAATCTTTCGACGTTATCCGGCCCCGCGCCACGGCGGTCCTCCGCCTGCGCGGCGGCCTTTCAAAAACAGGGAGGCACTATGGAACAACTGGAACAACACCCCCTCACCCGCGCGGCGCTGTTTGCCGCGGACTGCGGCGACCGCGATCTCGAGCGCAGTCTCGCCGAGCTGCGCGCACTGGCGCAGAGCGCCGAAATGGAGGTTGTGCTCGAGATTACCCAGCGGCGGGACGCCCCCGACACCGGCAGCTATCTGGGTGAGGGGCGGCTCGCGGAGGCGCAGGCACTCTGCGCTGAAAACGAGATTGCCGTCTGCGTCTTTGACGACGAGCTGACCGGCACCCAGATCAAGAATCTGGAGGATGCGCTGGGCCTGCCGGTCGTGGACCGCACCCTGCTGATCCTCGACATCTTTGCCGCGCGTGCCACCACCAATGAGGGCAAGCTGCAGACCGAGCTCGCCGCGCTGCAGTACCGGCTGCCCCGGCTGGCGGGGCTGCGGGAGGGGCTTTCCCGGCAGGGCGGCGGCGGCACCGGCGGCACCGGCGCGCGGCGCGGCGCAGGCGAGAGCAAGCTGGAGTATGACCGCCGGCATCTGCGCCGGCGGATCGAGCTGATCCGGGACAAGCTGGCAGCCATCGAGCAGCGGCGTGCTCAGACCCGCCGCAGCCGGCAGCACAACGCGGTGCCGGTGATCGCACTGGTGGGCTACACCAACGTGGGCAAATCCAGCCTGCTCAACGCGCTGTGCGGCGCGCAGGTCAAGGCGCAGGACCAGCTGTTCGCCACGCTGGACCCCACCGCCCGCAAAGCGGTTCTGCCCAGCGGGCAGCAGGTCATCTTTGTGGACACCGTCGGTTTTGTCAGCCGGCTGCCGCACAATCTCGTCGAGGCCTTTAAATCCACCCTTGAAGAAGCGCGTTTTGCCGACATCGTGCTGCGGGTGGCGGACGCCAGCGATCCCATGCGGGAGGAACAGCTGCGGGTGACGGCCGAGGTCCTCAGCGAGATCGGGGCGGCGGATAATGAGACCGCCGTCATCTACAACAAGTGTGACCGGATTCACCTTTCCGTCTATGACGGCCTGTGCGTCTCGGCCAAGACCGGCGAGGGGCTGGACCGGCTGCTCGCGCTGCTGGATGAAAAGCTGGCCGCCCGCGTCGCGCAGGTGGAGCTGCTTTTGCCCTACGACAAGCTCTCTCTGCTGGGCGCCCTGCGTCAGGGCGGCAGTGTCCAGCGGGAATCCTATGAGCCGGACGGCGTGTACATCACCGCGCTGGCCGACCGGCGCAGCCTGCACCTCTTTGCCCCCTATCTGCTCTATCCCGGCGCCGGCAACGGCCCGGCGGAATAATTTTCTGCGGGCGTCTGTGCCGCGCACCGCGGTCCTTCTCGTTTTGTCCGCTTTGTCGGCGCGCCTTTTGCCGTTTTCCCCACCAACTTTTTAGATGAAAAGAAGGTTTTGCCATGGGATACTATCGTCGCTATTCCGTCCTGTATTACATCGCTGCCCTATGCTTTGCCGGCATCTGGCTGTGGGCTTCCCTCGGCGGCGGCTTTGGGACATTTTTCGCCGGTTTACTCCTCTTCTTTTTTGCCGTCTGCTGTACCGCTTTCCTCTGCTCGTTTGCCGCCGCAAAGCGGTTTCGGGCGGCGCTTTTGCGGATGCAGCAGACCGCGGACATCGCCGCCTATCTGCGGGAGCTGAACGGCTGCGCGCGGTCGGCGAGGGCCAACACCTACAACACCATCCTCTTCTCACAGGCTTACGCGCTGCAGCTGGCCGGCGACCTTGCGGGCACATCACAGCTCCTGCAGCGCGCCGACCTCAACCGGGCCCGCAGCCGCCAAAACCGGCAGAATGACCGCTGCGCCTATTCGGTGCGGTGTGCCGGGCTTGCACTGCAGCTGGGGCAGATGGAGGCCGCAGCCGCCCATATTGATTCTCTGCGCAAGGAGCTGCTCTCCCTCCCCTCCGGCCACAGCCTCTACTCCCACTACGCCAAATGCCTGACCGACCTTGACGCGATGGCGGCCGTGCTGCGGGGCGAGGGCGGGCAGGTACACTATTTTTCCAATCTTCTGACAATCTCCGCCAGCTTGGTGGAGCGGGCGCAGGCCAATTATTACCTCGGGCTTGCGCTGCTGCGGGAGAACCGGGTGGAGGAGGCGCGCAGCGCCCTTTCCTATCCCGCACAGAATACCCCGACGCTGCTGGCCGGCCGGCGTGCGGCCGCCATGCTGCAAAATCCGGACGCACTGCAGGAAGGGCGGATTGACGCGTTCCTCTTTGGAGAATTCAAATGACCTGATGCTTCACTGCAGAAAGACAAACAAAGCGGACAGGCCCCAAAAGAGCCTGTCCGCTTTTGCTTTCATGTACACGGCGCTTGTGCGCGCAGCCGCATTAAAATTATGCCTGCGGCCCGTTGTCCTCTGTCTCGGGCGCGCCCCAGATAAGGGGGTGTTCTGGTGCCTGAGCAGGTATTACAGGGACACCGTGTTCCCCTGCCTGCACCGGCGCAGCCGAATGAGAACTGCCCTCCTCCTGATGCGGGCGGATCTTCCCCTCCTCGACCAGCCGGATAAAGAGCTGGCCAAGCTCCGGGTCAAACTGGGTGCCGAGGTTGCGGCGGATCTCCTCCAGCGCCTCCTCCACACTCATCGCATCCTTATAGGACCGCTTTGAGATCATCGCATCAAACGAATCCGCCAGACACAGGCAGCGCGCGCCGATGGGGATTGCCTCCCCCGCGATGCCGCGGGGATAGCCGTGCCCGTCCCAGCGCTCATGGTGACCGATTGCCGACGGGATGACATAATCCAGCGAGGGCAGATAGCGAATCATCGCAATAGAGCCTTCGACGTGCTGCTTCATCACGCTGTACTCGTCCCGGGTCAGGCGGGTGGATTTGGAGAGGATTGCCTCCGGGATGCCGATCTTGCCGATGTCGTGCAGCATCCCCGCCTGCCGGATGATCTCGACGTGCTCGGCATCCAGCGGGATTGCCGCCGCGAGGATCGAGGCGTATTCCGCCACATGGAGCGAGTGGTTAAAGGTGTAGTGGTCCTTCGCGTCAATCGCGGCGGTCAGCGCGTAGATGGTCGGCGCGCAGTTCTGCGCCAGATCCCGCTTCTGCTGATAGCCCTGCTGTGCGGTGATGTCATTCTGCTGCGGGCTGTAAAGGACAATCCTGTTTTTGCCGCCGGACTTTGCCGCATAAAGCGCCATGTTGGCGTAGGTGAACAGCTCCTCCACGCTCGCTGCCGAGACCGGATAGGTACAGATGCCGGCGCTGAAGGTCAGGAAGGTGCGGGTTCTCTCCAGCGTGCTGCCAACCTCCAGCTTGAGCCACTCCCGCGCCTGCTCGGCGAAGGATTCGGCTGTTGTCGCCGTGCAGAAGGGCAGGCTGACCGCAAACTCCTTGCCGCCGTACCGGGCAACGGTGCCCCGCCCGCCGATCAGCGCCGTCAGCTGGCTACCGAACCGCTGCAGGATCCGGTCGCCCTCCGCCGTGCCGTACAGCTCATTGTACAGCCGGAAATCGTCAAAGCTGATCATCAGCAGCGAGAGGCTGTCATGGCGGCACAGCTCAAAGTCGCGGTGGATGCACTCCTCAAAATAGCCCCGGTTGAACAGGTTGGTCAGCGGGTCTCTGCGCGCCTTATTCTCCAGCGCCGCATAGAGCGACGCATTGCGCAGCGCCATCGAGAGCACCGAGGACATCGACTCCAAAAAGGTGATCTCCCTGAAATTCAGCGCCCGGTGCTTTCCCGAGCTGGTGTCATTGGAGAAAATGGTGATCGCGGTGAGTTCTCCGTCGCAGGTCACCGGCAGGATAAAGCTGGCGCCCATCTCCTCAAACCGGTGCTTTTCTTCATCCCAGAGCGAGCGGTAGATCCGGGTGCGGCGGAACTCGTCATAGCTGATCCCGTGGTTATAGCTCTTCAGCCAGACCACCAGCGGGTTGTCCTCCGGGATAAAATCATGCTTTGCAAGGGTTGCCACCGTGCAGTCGAAGACCCGGTATCCCTGATCCTTCTTTTCATACAGAAAGACCCGCGCGATCCGCCCGGGGAAGTTCCGCTGCAGAAACTCCCGGTAGATCTCGAGAATGCGCTCAAGATCCAGCGTCTTGTTGATTGCATCGCTGAATTCCTTGAGCTGGGCCTCCTGCTGCTCCTGTGCGCGGGAGAACAGGTTGTTCATCAGCCGCTGCACCACGGTGTAAACGATCATGGTCACCACCGAGAAGCCGACCGAAAAGATGATGACCTCATACTGGTGATAGCTCGGGAAATTGGTCTCGTAGAACCGCTCGAGCGGGCGATAGCCGGCAATCAGCAGCAGGGTGGTCAGGACGGCCGAGATCAGGTACGCCGGCCCATTTGCCGCGATTCCCTGCAGCCGGATCATCCGCTTTTTGTACAGCGCATAATACAGGCAGACCGCATTTACCCCGCAGGAGAAGGTATCCACCGGCAGCGAGACCATCTGCGGAAGGACGGCGGAGGCGGTGCACAGGAACATGACCACCACCCCGAAGATCAGCGGCCGGAACTGGACCAGCGGGACGCGGTCCTCCTTGACGCTCTTGTAGGCGAGCCGACCGGCCTCGAAGAGGGTGATCACCACCAACAGGATGGGGATGACGATGAGGGGCGACACCCCGTACTCAAACCTGCGCTCGCCGCCCGTCTCAATGACCTGCGGGCTGGTGATAAAGACATGAAACAGGTTGAGCAGGGTCACAACGACCCAGCTGGAGAACAGCGTTCCCCAGACAAACCTGCCCTTGGACTCGGTGAAGCAGTACAGGAAGTTGTAGACAAAGAAGGGGGATAAAAAGATCCCCATGATCGACACCTCATACCAGAACGAGGGGCCGGGGTAGACTGTCATCCGCATGAAGAGGGAACCGGTGCACCAGGCGGTAAAGGCGCACAGCAGCTCCATGAAGGCATAGATCTGCTTATTCTTCCGCGCGCTGAGCACCGTCAGCAGCAGAAAGATATTGCACAGTGCCGACACAAGCGGCACGATGATAAACAACCTCTGATTCAACGACATGGGACAGCCCCCTCCCCTAAAAAGGGTGCCCCCTGCCCCCGCAGCAGGTCCAGCACCGCTTCCTGCGGCGCGCCGACCCGCGGCAGGTGGGTGCCTCTGCTCTCCTCATACCGGGCAATCGTGCCGGTGGGCAGCATGGTAACCTCAAGCGGGTCAATGCCAAGCAGCCGTTTGAGGTCTTTATAATCCCCGTCATAGTACCGGAAATAAACCGACAGGTGCTCGCGGATCGTCTCGCGGCTCAGCGCGGGGCTCTGCCGCGCACCGGCCTGCAGCTCGACATACATATGCAGGAAGGAGTGGCCCTTGTCATCGTATTCCTTGAGGGCGAACCAATCCTCTACCGGTAGGCAGGACATCTCAATTACCTTGTTGATCTCCCGCTCGGTGATACGGGTAAAGCCCGCGATGTCGATGACATTGGGGGTGCGGTCGACATACTCAAACTGCGGCAGGTCAAGTTCGTCCTGCGGGTTCTTCAGCCGCACGCACCGGTAAACATCCCCCACCCGGTAGCGCAAAAACGCGCCGCCGTGCAGCACGGTGATCACCAGCTCGTATTTTTGCCCTGCGACCAGCTCGTTGATGAGGTAGGTGTTCGGCTTATAGGAGGGGTCCTCGAGATTGTGCAGCATCTCGGACTCCGGGATAAACTCATAGAAACAGGCATCCGGGAAAAAGACGATCCCGTTCTTGCTCCAGGTCTCGGTGCCAAGGCAGGTCGGCTCGGTGCCGCCGGCCAGCTCCATCGGCCGGACGCCCCATGCGGCCTCCAGCTCATCCTTGTAGCGGCTGGAATCGGTGCCGATGCAGACAAAGCCGTCCAGCCGGAAGAGGTCCCTCGGCAGCAGCGGGCGCCCGTCCCGCTTGGAGCGGTAGCGCCCGGCAATCAGCCGCCAGAGCATCCGCGGGCTGATGCCGCGGATGTTCCCGCCGGAGCCGTCCTTCTTTTTGGAGGAGAGGTTCATCTGCTCCAGATTGCGGGTCGTGCCGTAGAGCACGCTGCTCATGCCGAAGAACATATTCATCCCATACTGCAGCGCCAGCTTATAGCCGCGGCGGTTCTGCTCCCCGAAGGAGAGCTTGCGCGCCTCCCGCACCGACGGCAAAAAGCGCAGCCGCAGCTCCGGCTCAATCAGGTCGGGGAACAGGCCGGTCGCATAGGGTAGCGGCGCAAGGCTGTACAGGATGCGGGACCCCGGCCGGACCTTGAACTTGCCCCGCCCGCTGCTGGTGGCCAGCAGCACCGCGCCCAGCATATTCCGCTTGTAGGTGTCCAGCATACTCTCGGTATAGGGGGCATACTTTGCCGGGAAATTCCCGCCCTCCCAGGTGGTGCGCAGCCAGACCACCGGCTTTGCCGGCAGCATCTCCTCCCGCTTGGTCAGCAGGATGTCCGCGTAGTCCCCAAACGAGGTCAGCGGCACCCGGCGGCGGAACTCCTCCACCGTCTTGGGGGGATTTCCCCCGAAGAACCGTTTGCCCAGCATACAGCGGTCCATCAGCGCAATCTGCTCCATCAGCAGCCGCTTTTGGATCGCCATGTACTCCTCCATCGAGAGGTCCAAAAAGCCACAGTACTCCTGCCAGACCTCAGCCGGGGGACATTTTTGAATTTTTTCTTCAAAGGTCATGGCGTTTCTCCCACTTCCTGTTTCTAAAGGTGGTTTATCTGCTCACTTTGAGCAGGCCGAAGTCGGAAAGGCACCGGTGCACACTGTGCCGATTGGGGATGAGGAAAGGCACCCTGCCGCGGTAACCCTCATATCCTGAGATGCTGCGCGGAAAGATGACCCGATCCTGCCAAAGCACATAGAACAGGTCCAGTGCAGAATAGATTGCAAAGGCCGCGCCGAGCCAAAAACCGCCCAGCGCGCCCCAGAGCGCAAGATAAAATCCCCCCAGCCAAAGCACCCCGGGGTGACGGCAGAGCGCATAAACGCCGCCGTCCACCAATGGGAGCTTGCCGTCTGCGGGGGGCGCATATCCGCTGCCGCCGTCCCGCAGTGCAAAGAACAGGGTGTGGATGAGCAGTGCCAGCATCCCGCCGGCGGCGGCAAGGCACAGCCAGCGCAGCGGCCAGAGCCGCCCGGTCAGCGCCGCCGCCCCGCTGTGGGCTGCAAGCAGCGCCGTGGCAGCCGAGAGCATTACGCCGCCCGCCGCAAACAGGGCCGACCCGCCGCCTGCGCGGCGAATGACCCCGACATAATCAGAAAGGGCAAAGAGGGCGAAGGATACCGCCCCGAGCAGAAACGCGCTCATCTCTCGTGGAAGGCAAGGCCCACGCAGCCCTCGCCGGTGTAGGCGCCGATGATCGCGCCGATCCACTCCACCCGCACCTTTGCATCGGGGTCGGCCTCGAGGATCTTCTGCTTCATCTGCTGGGCCAGCTCCTCCCGGTTTGCGTGATAGAGGAAAAGCTCCTGCCCATACTTCGCCTGCTTGCGGTAGCGGTCGAGGATATTCTCCACCGCGGCGGGGAACCCGCGCACAATCCCGACATCCCGCACCGTACCGTCCCGGAACATCAGGATCGGCTTGACGTTCAGCAGGTCTGCCGCCAGCACCCGAATTGCGCCGACCCGGCCCGCCTTGCGGAAGTTATCCATCGACTCCACCACAAAATAGGCGCCGATTTTAGAGCGGACGACATCCAGATGGGGCAGGATCTCCGCAACCGAACAGCCCTGCGCCGCCAGCTTTGCAGCCTCTATCGCGACGATGCTCAGCGCATAGCAGTTCTGCAGCGAATCGTAAACCGTGATCGGGGTCTTGAAGCCCTGATCCGCCAGCATCTTGGCCGCGGTGCAGGCGGTGCTGTACGCGCCGGACATCTTGCTGGTCAGCGCAACGCAGAGGATCTCATCGCAATCCTGCGCAGCGGAAAATACTTCCATATACTGTGCAACATTTGGATGAGAGGTCGTCGGCAGCTTTTTGCGGCCCTTCAGCTTTTCAAAAAAGGTGGGAGGGTCGATCTCAACATTGTTGAGGTACTGTTCCTCCGGGCTGAAAACGACGACATCCGGAATCACTGTAATCCCAAACTCGGCCGCGATCGTCGGAGACATCTCCGATGCGGAATTGGTAAAGACATGAACCTTTGCCATTGGAACCCTCCTATCTGTAAAGCGATCCTCTTTATTCGCCAATCGGTCTTATTTTACATGATTATCTGCAGAAAAGCTATATTTTTGGCCTTTTTTCTTAAAAAAAGTTCATTTATTCAAGACTGGTAACGCGTAAATGT
>CALXBJ010000041.1 GCA_944386515.1 uncultured Pygmaiobacter sp. | reverse complement strand
GCATAGCGTGTCATGACTACCATGCGTTCCGTAGGTTGGCAAAAGACACACCATTTATCGCGTGAGGGGGTGCGATCCGCCACATGAAGGGGCAAAAAATCCGCTACGATAGTGTAGCATTTTCAATGCAGCGCGCCGCATAGGTCGAAAACCGGGTCTTCTTCTCCCCGTTGTAGCTCGACACCGCTTTGATTAGCCCGATTGTGCCGATGCTGATGAGATCGTCGGTGTCCGCGCTGCCGGGGTAATATTTTTTGACGATATGCGCGACAAGGCGCAGATTGTGACGGATCAGCCGATCGCGCGCCTCCCTGTCCCCGCTCTGCAGCGCGGCAAGGCAGCGCTGCTCCTCCTTCGGCGAAAGCGGGCGCGGGAAGCTGCTGCTCTCCAGATGCAGCCAAAAATAGATCATGTGCCCCGCAATAAAACTGAAAAACATCCCCAACATGACCCTACACCTCCGATTGGCCTTCTTTTTTATATCGGTATTGTAAGGATATGGGCCGCGCTGCGGCGTTATGTTTTCTCCACCGGCTGCATTTTTCTCCGCCCGGTCCGCCGCCCCCTTTTCTCTTCATCCGAAATCCCACCGAAAAAGGGCTTTCCTCACCCATCAGTGCCCCGCCGGTATCCGCACGGCAAAACGCATCAAGAGGGCAGTCGCCGATGCGCCGTTTCCCTTAGGGACCGGCGGACTATGGCATTTCCACCATAAAGATGCTATACTGGGAGCTGTTTTAAAGAGCATTTGGCACTTCCCCTGACGGGAAGCGGCGGGAGGGAAAAAGATGGCGGATCATATCGAGCTGCGCGGTGCGCGGGTCCACAATCTCAAAAACATCGATCTGGACATTCCGTTGGGCAAGCTGGTCGGGATTGCCGGCGTCTCCGGCTCCGGCAAATCCTCCTTGGCGCTGGGGATCCTGTACGCGGAGGGCTCCCGCCGCTATCTGGAGGCGCTCTCCGCCTATACCCGCCGCAGAATGGTGCAGGCGGCGGAGGCAAAGGTCGACAGCATCGAATACATCCCCGCCGCGCTTGCACTGCACCAGCGGCCCGCCGTCCCCGGGGTGCGCAGCACCTTCGGCACCTCAACCGAACTGCTAAACCCGCTGCGGCTGATGTTCTCCCGCCTCGGGAGCCATCGCTGCCCCAACGGGCATCCGGTGCCCCCTTCCTTCAACGTCGCCGCGGGCAAGCCGCTCGCCTGCCCCGTCTGTGGCGCCGTCTTTCACGGGCCGGATGCGGAGTCCTTTTCCTTTAACAGCGCCGGCGCCTGCAAGACCTGCGGCGGCACCGGGATTGTCCGCACCGTGGATGAGTCCACCCTTGTGCCGGACGAATCGCTGTCCATCGACGCGGGCGCCGTCGCACCGTGGAACACCCTGATGTGGTCGCTGATGACCGACGTCTGCCGGGCGATGGGGGTGCGCACCAATGTGCCGTTTTGCGAGCTTACGCCGCAGGAGCGGGAGATCGTCTTCCACGGTCCTGCCGTCAAAAAGCATATCTTCTATACCCCCAAAAACGGCGCGGTGGGCAGCGAGCTTGACTTCACCTATTACAGTGCCGTCCACACCGTCGAAAATGCGCTGGCAAAGGTCAAGGACGACAAGGGCATGAAGCGGGTGGAGCGCTTTCTCAAGCAAGCCCCCTGCCCCGACTGCGGCGGCACCCGGCTGTGCGGTCAGGCGCGCTCCACCCTGCTGTGCGGCAGGGACCTCGCACAGGTCACCGCGATGACGCTGGATGAGCTGACCGGCTGGGTATCCGGTGTCCCGGCGCAGATGCCCGCCCCGATGCCGGAGATGGCAAAGAGCATCTGCAGCCAGTTCCTGCACACGGCCAAGCGCCTGCGGGAGCTGGGACTTGGCTATCTCTCGCTGGACCGGGCGGGCGCGACCCTCTCGACCGGAGAGCGGCAGCGGGTACAGCTCGCCCGTGCGGTACGCAATCGGACCACCGGCGTCTTATATGTGCTGGACGAGCCCTCCATCGGGCTGCATCCCTCCAATGTCGACGGCCTGCTTGGGGTCGTGGAGGATCTGATCGCACACGGCAATTCAGTGGTTTTGGTGGATCACGACACGCGGGTGCTCCGGGCGGCGGACTGGATCATCGAGATGGGCCCCGGCGCCGGGGAATACGGCGGGCAGTTGCTCGCACAGGGGACGGTGGAAGAGGTTGGCCGGGCGCCGGACTCCTTGATTGCCGGTTTTTTGACCGGCAGGGAGCGGGTTTTGACCCGGACGCGGGCGGCGGCCGATGAGATGTTCCGCGAGGGCCACATCCATCTGTCCACCCTGCCGCTGCACACCGTGCACGCCCTTGACCTGGACCTGCCCAAGGGACGGCTGATTGCCGTCACCGGGGTCTCCGGCTCCGGCAAGACCACGCTGGTCCTTGAGAGCCTGATACCCGCGCTGAAGGCCGAAATCGCGCAGCACGCCCTCCCCTCCCATATCCGGGCGGTGGACGCGCCCGGCATCGACCGGGTCGACCTCATCGACGCGACCCCGATTGGGATCAATGTGCGCTCCACCGTGGCGACTTACAGCGGTGTGCTGGACGACCTGCGGCGGCTCTATGCCGCGACGCCGGACGCAAAGGCGCAGGGGTACAAGGTCGGGGACTTTTCCTACAACACCGGCTCACTGCGCTGCGCGGGGTGCGACGGCACCGGGCAGATCACCATGGACATCCAATTTTTGCCGGATGTCGAGATTGTCTGCCCCGATTGCGGCGGCAGCCGCTACGCCGCACAGGCGGGCGGCATCCTGTACCATCCTGCAATGGCAGCCGACAAGGATGCAGGGCTCTCGCTGCCGCAGCTGATGGGGATGACGGTAAAGCAGGCGCTGGGCAAGCTGCGCGGCGTGAAAAAAATTGCCGAAAAGCTCAAGGTTCTCGAGCAGCTCGGGCTGGGGTATCTCACGCTCGGTGAGGCGACGCCCGCCCTCTCAGGCGGGGAGGCGCAGCGGCTCAAGCTCGCCGCCGAGATGGGAAAGGCGCAGAGCGGTTCGGTCTTCGTCTTTGACGAGCCGACCATCGGGCTGCATCCGCTGGATGTGCGGGTGCTGCTCGAGGTTTTCCAGAGCCTGCTGGACGCCGGTGCGACCGTGATTGTCATCGAGCACGACCTCGACATGATTGCCAACGCGGACTATGTCGTCGATTTGGGGCCCGGCGGAGGCAAATCCGGCGGTAAAATTGTCGCGGCGGGCACCCCTGAGCAAGTTGCCGCGCATCCAGATAGCGTCACCGGGCGTTATCTGAAAGAGGTGCTTTTCCCCGCGCCGGGAAAGGAATGAGGAGCCGGCAAGTTTTGCTTTTGCGGCGCATCCGCGCGAGAGGGCTCCCCGCTTTGCGGCGCGGCAGAGGGATTGTCACGGCGCCATTCTTTTTACAGCTTAGAAAAGGGCGGACAAGCATATATTGCTTGCCCGCCCTTTGGCGTTTTTGCAAACTCTGTGTGCTTGCCAATGAGGTGTTGGTTGGTTGGTTGGAACAAAAGGAGTTTTAAGTACTTTTGCTGAAGATGGCAGTCATCACCCATGCGGAGAGATGGGCGTCTGCGACTCCTATTCCGGCAAAGCGCAGAGTTGTCCCTTCTTAGACGGTGGGCAATGCTTTATTTGCCTTTTCGTGCCGCTTCAATCAAGATCATGATCGGGAGCAATACAATCCACAGAAGAATTTTCATGCTTTATGGTTCTCCTTTCCATTTTAAGTAGAATTACCCCCGCTTGCGCGGGGAGAAGCGCTTTTTCGTGCAAAATGTGTCGTGTCAATTAGGATCACCCCCGCTTGCGCGGGGAGAAGTCGCTGCGATGCGGCCCGAAAATGCGCTTGCCGTGATGCGCCCCCGCAACGGATGCAAGCCCTTCCGGGCAGCCCAGCTCCAGCAGGATGACCTCACTGGCCCGCGCGTGCGGCGTCGCCCATTCCTCTCTGAAACTATC
>CALXBJ010000040.1 GCA_944386515.1 uncultured Pygmaiobacter sp. | reverse complement strand
CTTCTCCTTGACCTTTGCGCCGACGTAGATGTCGAGGTTGCGCAAAAACGGGAACGGATGGCGCCGGTCGATGATCTGCGGGGAGAGCACCGGATACAGCTCGGAGAGGAAATACTTCTTCCAAAAGCGCTCCTCGTCCTTGGTGAGCTTGGAAAAATCGACCTTTTCGTAGCCGTACTCCTTCAGCCGGGCAAACAGCTTTGCGAGGATCTTGTCGCAGTGCTCCTGCAGCTCGGTTACCACCGGCATGATGGCGTGCAGCTGGGCGGTGGGGGTCATGTTGGTCTTATTCTCCCGCTTTTCCTCTTTGAGCAGGGTCTGGTCATAGAGGGAACCCACACGGATCATGAAGAACTCGTCGAGGTTGCTGGCATAGATGGAGGCGAAGTTGAGCTGCTCCGCCAGCGGGACCCGCTTGTCTTTTGCCAGTTCCAGCACACGGCGGTCAAACTCCAGCCAGCTGAGCTCCCGGTTTATAAAGATTGTGTTCTTTCCTTCTGCGCCGCTCATAAAGTTGTTTACACCCCTTATTATTTTTACCGGTTTTGCGCTAGGTCCTTTGCATCAAACAAAGACATAGTCCTTCAAACCGGCATAGGTCGTTTCATCGATCCCCTTGACCTCAAGCAGCTGCTCGGTCGAGGTGAAATCGCCGTGCTCCTCGCGGTAATCCACGATCGCCTGCGCCTTTACCTCCCCGATGCCCGGCAGCAGCTGCAGCTGCTGCGCGCTCGCGGTATTCAGGTTCAGCTTATCCACGGCGCCGCTGTATAGCGCAGCCGTCGGCACCCGGTCCGCCGCCGGGTAAAGCGATGGGTAATACAGCAGCGCGAGCAGGAATAGCCCCGCGGCGAGCGCACAGAGAAGCGCCAGCAGCCGGCGCAGGGCCGGCTCTTTAGTTCCCATAGCGGCGAATCAGCTCGTACAGCAGCTGGGCAACCCCGCCGTCAAGACAGGGCAGCACCTGAAACTCGCTTGCCAGCTTGACCTGCGGCACTGCGTTGCCCACAGCGACCGGATGGCCGCAGGCCTGCAGCATCGGCAGGTCGTTGTAGTAGTCCCCCACCGCAAAGACATTCTCGGTGGGAACCTCAAGGCGGCTGCAAAGCTCCCGCAGCGCGCTGCCCTTATCCACCCCCGCCGGCATCAGCTCAAGATAGGTCTGGCTGGTGGCGGTGAAATAGGCATCCTCCCACTCCTGCTGCAGGACGAGTTCCTCCAGCCGCGCAATCACCGGCGGCGGCCCGGCAAAGAGGATCTTGTACCAATCGCCGGGGACGTCCTCCAGCTGGGCGACCACATAGGGCAGCGATTCATGCGCGGTGTGGCGGCAGATGTACTCGCCGCAGCGCGGCAGGTACATCCTGCCGTTGTCCGCGAGGATCTCCACCCCAACCGCCGGCTCCTGCTGCAGGACAAAGCGGATGGCGGAGAGCGCAGTCTGCCTTGGGACAAACCGCTCAAACAGCGGCTTCTCCTTTTGATAATCATATAGCATTCCGCCGTTAAATACAATGGCCGGCGCGCTTAAAGGCAGGTCTTTGAGCGCATTTTTCACCGACAGAGGACTTCGCCCGCTGGCAACTGTAAAGCGCCCTCCCAGCATTGTAAACAGACGGATCACCGTCCTGCTGCAGTCGGAAATGCCGCTTGGCACCTGCAGCAAGGTGCCGTCGAGATCACTGACGACGAGAAAATCCGCAAGGCGTTTGTTCATAGTCATTCTTCCCTCTGCAGTTTCTGTAAAAAGTCTGTAAAATAGCCGGGCAGCGGCGCGCAGAACTCAAGATACTCCCCGCTGACCGGGTGCACAAAGCCCAGCACCCCGGCGTGGAGGCACTGGCCGCCCAGCTTGCGGATTACCGCGTGGGGGCCATAGACCGGGTCCCCTGCCACGGGATGGCCGATGCTTGCCATGTGGACCCGAATCTGGTGTGTGCGGCCGGTCTTCAGCCGCAGCTCGAGATGGGTAAACCCGCGGTAGCGGCCCAGAACGCGGTATCCTGTCACCGCCTGCTTTGCGTTTTTCTGGGTCACCGCCATCTTTTTGCGGTCCCGCTCGCTGCGCCCAATCGGCGCGTCGACCGTTCCCTCATCCTGCGGGATCCTGCCGTAGACCACCGCCTGATAGACCCGGGTCATGCTGTGGACCGCCAGCTGTTCGGAGAGGCCGCGGTGCGCAATGTCGTTTTTTGCGACCACCAGCAGGCCGCTGGTGTCCTTGTCGATGCGGTGCACGATCCCCGGGCGCAGCTGCCCGCCGATTCCCGACAGGCTGTCGCGGCAGTGGTAAAGCAGCGCATTCACCAGCGTGCCCTCATAGTTGCCGGGCGCCGGGTGGACCACCATCCCTTTGGGCTTGTTGACCACCAGCAGGTCGCTGTCCTCGTAATAGATGTCAAGCGGGATATTCTGCGCGATCGGCGCCGCCTCCTTCGGGGGCGGCAGTTCGCAGTCGACCTGATCCCCGGCTTTGAGCTTGGCGCTTTTTGCCGCTTTTTTTCCGTTGACCTGCACATAGCCGTCGGCAATCATCTGCTGCAGCATACTGCGGGTGAGCGATTCCATCTGCTGGGAGAGGAAGCTGTCAAGGCGGGTCCCCTGCTGCTCCGGCGCGACGGTGAACCGGACGCGATTATCTTCCATCATTCGGCCTTGCTCCCTCACCCGCTTCTTGCTGCCCGGAGCCCTCCGCCTTTGCGGCATTGGCCCGATGGTTTTTTCGCTCCTCCAGAATATAATAGAGCACCAGCAGCGCAAAACCGACCGTAATAAAGCAGTCCGCCACATTGAAGACCGCAAAATTGATGAAGGTCGTCGCAAAAAAATCCACGACATAGCCGTTCAGCACCCGGTCAATCAGGTTCCCGATGCCGCCCGCTTCGATCGGCAGCAGAGCCGCATAGCACAGCCGGTTCATCGAGCTGCGGCGAAAGAAGAGCAGAAAAAGGATCACCAGCATGGCGATGGAGGTCAGGACGATCAGAAAGACCCGCCCCCACTCCTTGCCGCCGAGCATACTGAACGCCGCGCCGTCATTCAGGACGTACCGCAGCTCCATGATGCCCGGCAGGAACGGCGCGCTGCCGTTTGGCGCGAGCGCGAGGGTGGCCCAGTATTTGGTGAGTTGATCGGCTGCGACCAGCACCGAGATGACAACAACTGTAAATAACATTCTTCCGCCTCTCCCCGTCCGCGTGCGGACGGATCTTGATTTTCCAATTGCAGAAATAGCGGTGCAACTGGTGCACCGCTATTTTTTCCGTCACTTAGAGCCGCACCGTGTCAGGACTCGAGAATCGCTGCACAGCGGGCGCAAAGGGTCGGGTGGTCCGGATGGGAGCCGACGTCCTCGGTGTACATCCAGCAGCGGGCGCATTTCTCCCCCTGCGCGTGCTCCACCGACACGGCGAGCCCTTCCACATCGCCCTTGCGGCCCTCATCGCCCAGCTCGACCTGCACCTTGGAGACGATGCACAGCTCCGCGAGCTGGCTCTCGAGCGGCTTGGCAAAATCATAGAGCTGCTGCGAGCAGTTCAGCACGACCTTGGCCTCCAGCGAAGCGCCGATCACCTTGGCGTTGCGGGCATCCTCCAGCGCCTTGCGCACCTCGTCGCGCACCGCGATGATCTCGTCCCACTTGGCCCACTCCTGCTCGCTGAGGGTCCAGCGGCCGGTCTGGTCGATGTCCTCGCAGGCGACATACTTCTGTTTGCCGGCAAACGCGGGGATCGCCTCCCAGATCTCCTGAGAGGTAAAGGCGAGGATCGGGGCGATCAGCTTGGTGAGCGAGACCAGCACCCGGAAGATCACCGTCTGGGCGGCGCGGCGCAGCACGCTGTCCGCCTTGTTGACATACAGACGGTCCTTGATCACATCGAGGTAGAAGTTGGACATATCCACGACACAGAACTTGTGTACCGCGTGATAGACCTTGCTGAAGTCATAGGCGTCGTACCCGTCGCGGCACTCCTTGACCAGCTTGTCCAGCGCGGCGAGCGCCCAGCGGTCAAGGTCGGTCAGGTCGGCATCCGCGACCAGATCGGTATCCGGCGCAAAGCCGTTGAGGTTGCCCAGAATGAACCGGGCGGTGTTGCGGATCTTGCGGTACGCCTCGGACAGCTGCTTGAGGATCTCCTTGCTGATGCGCACGTCGACCTGATAGTCCGAAGAGGCGACCCACAGCCGGATGATGTCGGCGCCGTAGTCCTTGATGATCTCCTCCGGCGCGATGCCGTTGCCCAGTGACTTGTGCATCGCGCGGCCCTGACCGTCGACCACCCAGCCGCAGCTGATGACGTTCTTGTAGGGCGCGACGCCGCGCACCGCGACGCTGGTCAGCAGCGAGGACTGGAACCAGCCGCGATACTGGTCGCCGCCCTCGATATAGAGGTCGCAGGGCCAGCAGAGCTCGGGCCGGGTCTCGAGGACCGCCATGTGGGAGGAGCCGGAATCGAACCAGACATCCATGATGTCGCGGTCCTTCTCAAACTCGGTGCAGCCGCAGCTGCAGGTCTCGGTCCCCTTGAGGATCTCGTCGGCGCTGTACTTGTACCACGCGTCGCTGCCCTCTTTCTCAAACAGCGCGGCGACGGTGTTGATGGAGGACTCGGTGATGTGGTACTTTCCACACTTTTTGCAGTAGAACACCGGGATCGGCACACCCCAGGTGCGCTGGCGGGAGATGCACCAGTCGTTGCGGTCCCGCACCATGCCGGTGATCCGCTCCTTGCCCCACGCGGGCAGCCAGTTCACGTTGTCGATGGCCTGATAGGTCGCGTCCTTGAACGCCTCCACGCTGCAGAACCACTGCTCGGTTGCGCGGAAGATGATCGGCTTGTGGCAGCGCCAGCAGTGCGGATACTGATGGACCATGTGCTGCACGCCGAGCAGATGGCCGCTCTCCTTGATGTGGGCGAGGATGACCTTGTTGGCATCGCCCAGCACGTTCAGACCGGCAAAGGGGCCGGCCTCCTCGGTCAGATAACCCGCCTCGTCCACCGGGCAGATGACCGGGATCTGGGGGTAGTGGTTCTGGCAGACCTCAAAGTCCTCAACGCCGTGGCCGGGCGCGGTGTGCACGCAGCCGGTGCCGGACTCCAGCGTGACATGGTCGCCGACAATCAGCAGGGAGTTGCGCTCGAGGAAGGGGTGCTTTGCCTCCATCAGCTCAAACTCGCTGCCCTTGAGCCGGGGCTCCTGCACCTCGTATTCGGTGATGCCGCAGGCGTTCATCGTGGATTCGACCAGCGCCTCGGCCATAATGTAATAGGTGTCGCCGACCTTGACAAAGACATAGTCAAAGTCCGGGCCAAGGCAGATGGCGAGGTTCGCGGGCAGGGTCCAGGTCGTCGTGGTCCAGATCACAAAGCGGGCCTTTTCCATCGGGATCCCGACACGCTGCAGGGTGCCGTTGTCCTTGACAATCTGGAAGGAGACATAGATGGAGTCGCACTCGTCGTCGCTGTACTCGATCTCCGCCTCAGCCAGCGCGGTCTTGTCGGTGGGGCACCAGTAAACCGCCTTCTTGCCCTTATAGATGTAGCCCTTCTTCGCCATCTCGCCGAAGATCTTGACCTGAATGGCCTCAAACTCCGGCGCAAGGGTCAGATAGGGGTGCTTGAAATCGCCGACAACGCCAAGGCGCTGGAACTCGTCGGACATGATGTCGACGTGCTTGAGTGCGAAATCGCGGCAAGCGCGGCGCAGCTCCAGCTGGCTGATGTTGGACTTGTTGTCCCCGGCGGCCTCGAGCGCCTTCAGCTCGATGCGCAGGCCATGGGTGTCGTAGCCCGGCACATAGGGCGAGCAGAACCCAGCCATGTTCTTATAGCGGACGATGATGTCTTTGAGCACCTTGTTGAGGGCGGTGCCCATGTGGATCTTGCCGTTTGCATACGG
>CALXBJ010000039.1 GCA_944386515.1 uncultured Pygmaiobacter sp. | reverse complement strand
ACAGGGCGCTCAGCTTGAGGATCTTGTCAAGATCCGGGATCGAGGCGCCGCTCTCCCATTTTGAGACCGACTGCCGGGAGACCCCCAGCTGTTCGGCCAGCTCCTCCTGAGACCAGCCGTTTTTCTTTCTTTGCTCGAAAAGTTTATACAAGAGAATCAACATATTTTCTTCTGTAGTTATTTGCTGCCTCAAGGATACCAAAACCGCCGCGCGCAGCCAACCAAGCGCGCTTGGAAATTTGTCAACCGGCGGTTGCATCGCCCCCGCCGCCGGGCGGGGAGGGCAGCGGAAGAGGCTTCTTCCTTATTTTATCGGAAAGGAGACAAAAAACAACCCCGCCGCGTCGAAGCGAAAGGATGCCGCCGCGCACCCCGGGCGGCGGGCAGGGCGGGGTGTCTTGCGCCGGCGCCGGAAAACGGAGGAAAAATAGGGATTGACAGCTTGGTCTAATGGTGTTAGACTGTAAACAAGAAGGAGTCTAACGACGTTAGACCAAAAAATGAGAGCAAAGGAGTGGGACGGATGCATCCGACACAACTTGGGGAGATGGAACAGCGGTTTGCCGACCTGATCTGGGAGGAGGCGCCGGTTGCCTCCGGCGAGCTGGTGCGGCTGTGCGAGGAGCGGTTCGGCTGGAAAAAATCCACCACCTACACCATGCTCAAGCGGCTGTGCCAGCGGGGGCTGTTTGAGAATGCCGGCGGCGAGGTGCGCGCGCTGATGGGACGGGAGGATTTTCTCGGGATGCAGGGGGAGGCGTTTTTGCAGCAGAGCTTCGGCGGGTCGCTGCCCCACTTCCTCGCGGCATTCACCCGCCGCAACCGGCTCAGCGAGGAGGAGATCGGCCAGCTGCGGCAGATGATCGAGCAGTACAGCGAGGACGGGCGCGGATAAGGGAGGGATTGCCATGTTCGGTGAGGGATTTGACAGCTTTTTTCTCGGCCTGCTCAACACCGGCTTTGCGGCCTCGGCCGCGGCGGTGGTTGTGCTGGTGCTGCGGCTGGCGCTGCGGCGCGCGCCGAAGCGGTATTCCTATCTGCTCTGGGCGCCGGTGCTGCTGCGGCTGCTGTGCCCGTTTTCCATCGAGAGCGCCTTCAGCCTGCTGCCGGCGAACCCGGCGCCGATCCCGGAGGACATCGCGATGATGACCTCCCCGCAGCTGGACACCGGCTTTGTCCCGCTGAATGCGGCGGTGAACGCCCTCCTGCCCGCCGCCCGCCCCGAGCAGAGCGCAAACCCGATGCAGATTTTGATCGCGGTGGGGGGCGTCGTTTGGCTTGCAGGGGCGGCGGGGCTGCTGCTCTATGCGGCGGTCTCGGCGCTGCTGCTGCGCCGGCGGCTGAGGGGCGCTGCCTGTGAAGGGGATAACGTTTACACAGTGCACGGCCTTGAGACCCCGTTTGTGATGGGGCTGCTGCGCCCGCGGATCTACCTGCCGGCGGGGCTTGGGGAGGGGGAAAAGGGGTACATCCTGCTGCACGAGAAAATCCATCTGCGGCGTGGGGACCATCTGGTCCGGCTGCTCGCCTTCCTCGCGGTCTGCCTGCACTGGTTCAACCCGCTGGTCTGGCTTTCCTACCACCTCAGCGGGCAGGACATGGAGATGTCCTGCGACGAGGCGGTGATCGCAAAGATGGGCGCATCGATAAAGCGGCCCTATTCGGCGTCGCTGCTCGCCCTTGCCAGCGGGCGGCGCTGGGTGGGCGGCACGCCGCTCGCCTTCGGCGAGGGGGACACCGGCAGCCGGATCAAGAATGTGCTGTGCTGCCGCCGTCCCGCGGTCTGGGTGGGTGTGCTGCTGGCGGTGCTGGTTGCGGCGGTCTGTATCGGGTTGGCCCTCAACCCGAGCGGGCGGGGGTCGGATGCAGGCGATTCGTCGGCGCAGAGCGGCGCACAGGGGGCGCAGAGCGGCTCGCTTGCGCGGTTTGCCATCTTCGCGCAGGATGTCGCAGGGCCGGGGGATCACGGGATCCAGTTGGCATTGGGGAACCGGCAGTCTCAGGTGCTGGAACTGCTGGCCCCGAATGAGTGGGAGGTCCCCGGGGAAGGGGAACTTCTGGAGACCGGTATTAGCCCGGTGCTGACGCTGCTCTCCGATGAGGGGGAGAGCCTCGACGTCTCCTTCTGGGAGGAGGGGCGGAGCCTGATACTGCTGCGCAGCGCGGACGGGACAAAAAAGGAGTTCTATCTTGCGCCCGGCAGGGTGGCGCAGCAGGCGTCGGCGTTCAGCGAGGAATTTGCCGCCGGCGCGATCACCCAGCAGGATTGGGTTCGGGCGATCCTGAGCACGGTGGAGGCAACGCCGCAGCGCACCGGTCTTGTGATCCCGCAGGGGATCGGCGAAGCGGAGACCCTCTCGGTCGAGATCAGCGCGCTGATCCCGCGGGGGGAGGGGGAGGCCGTCGCCTACACCGAGCGGGTCGATCTGGTGGACGCGCAAAAGACCGGGGCGCAGTGGGCGCAGGAATCCTACTGCGAGGGGGTGTTCCCCTATGACGACTGCCCCGACGGCACCGAATTGAGCGTCACCGTCCGCTTTTTGGAGCAGCAGGGGGACGGCTGGATTGTCTCGAGCTGGGGCACCCGCAGTTATCTCTGCGAGGGCGGCGAGATGGCAGAGCAGGTGATTGCGAGAAACACGGCGGTGACCGTCTTGCAGGAGGAGACGGCGGAGGGGACCCTTGTCACCCTGCGGTATGACGAGACGATCGGCGAGGGCTTTTCGGTGCGCTTTTCGCTGCCGCAGGGCTGGACGGCGCAGCAGGCGAGCGGCAACGCCGATTTCATCCTCGCGGCGCCGGTGAGGCTTGTCGCGCCGGACGGTGCGGCGGTCGGCTGGGCCGGGTACGACCTGCTGGGCAGCGAGACCAAGCTCTACCAGCCGCCGGAGGGGGAGGATCAGGTCTTTTACTACTCCACGCTGATGCTCGGCTCGGTGGTCAACTGGAACAACGAGTATCGGCAGGTCCTGCAGGAGGAGGGTCTGGCCTCGGCCACCTGCCGCGTCGGCTATCAGCAGGGCGGCGCGGGCGGCCAGACCCGTTACGACTGGGGCATCCTCGCCCGGGATGAGGGGCTGGAGCGGTTTATCGGGATCGTGATCGACTGGGATGCGCTGGACGAGGCGCAGCTCGAGCAGATTGCCCGCAGCGTCCGGTTTGCGGGCGGCGGCGCATAAGGCGGCTGGCGCAGCGCGCGCCGGCAGCGACCAAGAGACAAGAGCGGCACAGAGAAAAGGGCGCCCCGCAGAGGAGATATCCTCTGCGGGGCGCCCTTTTGTGATGCCGGTTAGAAGTTCGGCTTGCTTTTTGTTCTGCGGCGGCAGCGCCGCGCCCTTCACCCGGCAGACGGGCGACAGGGGGGATTACAGCACCTCGGCCGTCTCTCCCTCCGTCTCGGGCTGCCGGTCGATTTTCAGCCGCAGGATCCGCTGATCCTCCATCTCCTCCACCGTGACCAGCAGCTCTTTGTAGCGGAACTGCTCGCCCACGGCGGGGATGTGCTCCAGCGCATCCAGCGCCCAGCCGGCGACCGTCGCATAGTCACAGTGAAAATCGCGGTCGGAAAAGCCGATTGCCTCAAAGCAGTCCTCGATATTCTCCTCGCCCGACACCTCCCAGCTGGTGTCGCTCAGCGGCCGCACCGAGGAGCGCTGGGTGTCGGTCTCGTCCCAGATCTCGCCGACCAGCTCCTCGAGGATGTCCTCGAGGGTGACCATCCCCATCACCCCGCCGTAGTCGTCGGTCACGATGGCGATGTGCTGCTTTTTGCGGCGGAACTCCGCCAGCAGCTCGCTGATGTGCTTGGTGCGGTAGACATAGAGCACCGGCCGCATCAGCGCCCGCGCGCTGATCGGGCGGCCGCGGACAAGGGACTCCAGCAGGTCCCGCGCATAGAGGATGCCGATGATGTTGTCGATCTTTTTCTCATAGACCGGGATCCGGCTGTAGCTGTGGTCGACGCAGAGGGCGAGCAGCTCGTCGGGGTCGGCGTCCGCCTCGACGGCGAGCATATCCACCCGCGGCACAAGGATCTCCTGCACCGTGGTGTCCCCGAACTCAATCGCGGACTGGATGATGCCGGTCTCCTGCGGGTCCAGCACCCCCTCGTCCTCGACGGTGCTGACGATGGTTTTCAGCTCGTCCTCGGTCACCGACGGCTGCACGTTCAGTTCGCTGCCGTGCCGGCCGGTGAACAGCCGCTTGATCATCACAAAGAACCAGACCAGTGGGGTCAACAGCTTGCGCAGCAGCCAGAGCGGGCGCGCGGTGGCAAACGCCACCCGCTCGGCGTTGTCCTTGGCAAAGCTCTTGGGCAGAATCTCGCCAAAGGTCAGCACCAGCAGGGTGGTGGCGATGGTGGCGACCGCCGCGCCGGCGTCCCCCAGCAGCACGGTGGCGGTCAGGGTGGCCAGCGAGGAGAGGGTCAGGTTGACCACGTTGTTGCCGATGAGAATGGTGGAGAGGGTGCGGTCGTAGTCGTCGGCGTTCTTCAGCGCGACGGCCGCCCGCTTATCCCCCTCCTCGGCGCGGTTTTTCACCCGGATTCGGTTGATCGAGGAGATCGCGGTCTCACTCGCGGAGAAAAAGGCGGAAAAGGCGAGCATCAGCCCCATAGAGATCAGCATACCGGGACCAGGAAGATTCAAAATAAAATCAACTCAGCTTTCATTCAGGTTTTGACAGGAAAGGGAGGGCATTTTTGCCCCCGGCCCCTACATAT
>CALXBJ010000038.1 GCA_944386515.1 uncultured Pygmaiobacter sp. | reverse complement strand
AGGCCAGCGGCTCGGCGTTGGTGCGCAGGATGGTCGCGCGCGGGTCGGACAGGGTGTAGACCGCGTGGCCGATGCCGTAGATCAGGCCGCTGCGGTCCCCCGCCTGCTTGCGGATCATCCGGCGCAGATACTCCTTGATCTCGGTGTCGTCGTCATAGTCCCGCACATGGGCCTTGATGTCGTCGAGCATCTCCATCACCTTGATGTTCGCGCCGCCGTGCTTTGGCCCCTTGAGGGAGCCGATGCCCGCCGCAATCGCGGAATAGGTGTCGGTGCCGGTGGAGGAGAGCACCCGGCAGGCAAAGGTGGAGTTGTTGCCGCCGCCGTGGTCGGCGTGCAGCACCATGCACAAATCCAGCAGCTTGGCCTCCTCATGGGTGAACTTGCGGTCCGCCCGGTAGGTGCGCAGGATGTGCTCGGCGGTGCTCTGGCCGGGCTTGGGCATATGGAAGTACATACTCTTCTTGTCATAGACCCGCCGCTTGACCTGATAGGCGTTGACCATGATGGTGGGCAGCGAGGCGATCAGGATCACCGACTGGCGGATGATGTTCTCCAGCGTGAGCAGGTCGGCCTTGTCGTCGTAGCTGTACAGCGCCAGCACGCCGCGCTCCATCTTGTTCATGATGTTGGGCGAGGGCGAGCGGATGATGATGTCCTCGACAAAGTTCTCGGGCAGGCCGCGGCGCTCCTCGATGATCTGCTTGAAATCCTCCAGCTCCTTGGCGGTGGGCAGGCTGCCGAACAGCAGCAGCCAGATGACCTCCTCAAAGATGAACCGGTCCTCGGCATAGGCGGCGCGGACGATGTCCTCCACGTCGATGCCGCGGTAGATCAGCTGGCCGTCCCGCGGGGTGCGCACCCCGTTCACCATGTCGTAGCCCACGACGTCGCAGACGTTGGTCAGCCCCGCCAGCACGCCGGTGCCGTCCGGGTTGCGCAGCCCGCGCTTGACCCCCAGCCGCTCCGAGGTCTCGGGATCGATGTAGTTATTTTTGAGGTATTCCTCGCATAGATATTCCAGCGAATGAAGTTCGTTTGCCATTTCTTTCCACCCTCTCTTGCATTTTGAGCTACTCTTATGCTCCCGTCCTAACGTCTATTCTTTATATGATAATCCAAACCCGCACCCGGCGCAAGCCGTTTCTTCTGCCGGGGCACATTTTTTCAAAGGAAAGGATGCCGAAAAAGATGAAACGCCTGCTGCCCTTTTTGCTGCTGTTCGCCTCGCTGACCCTGCTGCTGCCGATCGCATCGGCCGCCCTGTCGGGCGGCCGCGGCGGCTCCACCGACGCCTTCACCGCGCTGCTGCCCGGCGGGGGCGGCGATGCGGCGCAGGAGGCGGCGCAGGGCGACGGCGCCGACCCGCTCGCCGGGGTGACGCTGCTGATCTACGACAGCGCCGCCGGCGCGGCAAAGACGGTCTCGATGCGGGACTTTTTGATCGGCGCGGCGGCGAGCGAGATGCCGCTGAGCTACCAGAAGGAGGCGCTCAAGGCGCAGATCGTCGCGGCGCACAGCTATGCGCTGGCCTGCCGCGACGCCCAGCAGCAAAGCCCCGACCCGGCGCTGGACGGCGCCTGGTTTGCCGCAAACCCCGCCGCGCACGAGGGGTATATCCCGCCCGACGGGCTGCGGGCGCTGTGGGGCGACCGGTATGAGGAGAATTATGCCGCCCTCTCCGCGCTGGTGGACGAGGTGGGGGGGCTTGTGCTCTACTGGGAGGGGGCGCCGGCGCTGGCGACCTATTTCGCGCTCTGCAACGGCACCACCGAGAGCAGCGAGGCGGTCTGGGGCCGCGCGCTGCCCTATCTGGTCTCGGTCGGCTCGCCGCTCGACCTTACCAGCCCCGACTGCGAGCAGACGGTCACCCTCTCCGCGCAGGAGGTGGCCGACCGGCTGAAGCTGACCTTCTATGAGCTGAAGCTTGAGGGCGACCCGGCGGGCTGGTTCCCCGAGCCGGTGCGGGACGCGGCGGGGTATGTCGCCTCGGTCGAGATCGAGGGGCAGACCATCAAGGGCACCGAGCTGCGGGAGGCGCTGGGCCTGCGCAGCGCCGACTTCACCGTCGCGTATGACGGCGCGGGGCAGTTCACCTTCACCACCCGGGGCTACGGCCACGGGGTGGGGCTGTCCCAGTACGGGGCGAACGCGATGGCGATCACCGGCAAGGGATACGCCGAGATCCTGGCCCACTACTACCCCGGCACCACCCTCGCCGCCGGCTGAGGGGCGGCGGCCTTTGGGGCGCGCCGTTCAGGCCGCGGCCGCAAGGCCGGGCATCGACTGTAAAAGCATAAACAAAAAAAGCGCGCCGTTCAGGCCGCGGCCGCAAGGCCGAGCAGCAGCAGCCCGAGGTAGTAGGTCACGAGGTTTGCGATCCGCATCCAGGGGCGCTGGCGGATGTAGAAGTAGAGAAAGACGATGATGCAGTCGGAGAGCAAGACCAGCACGCTGCCCGCCGCGGCAAACGGCGGCCCGCCGGCAGAGAGCGCCCCGACCGACATACTGCACATCAGCCCCACCAAAAAGCTGTACGCCAGCGCCGGCCCGCGCAGCCGGTGCAGCCGCAGCAGCCCCTTGGCGCTGAGCAGCGCGGTGGCGCCGGTCAGCGCGAGGGGGAGCAGCAGGTCCCACCAGGCGGGCATCCGCAGCACGGCATAGAAGACGCAGAACACCAGATGCGCGCCGCCAAAGCAGTACAGCCCCCGCAGAAAGGTCTTGGAGTGGATGCCGCGGCCGTTGTTGGCAAGGCCCAGCAGCACATCCCCGGCGGCGCACAGCGCCATCGCCCCAAGCAGCAGCAAGAACCGCCAGCCCAGCGCGCGGCGGCCCACCGCAAACGCGAGCAGCGCGACGGCGAGGAAGCCCCCGCTGGTGACCGCCTTGGCGGCGGTGTAGTACCGGAACAGCCGCCGGTTGCCCGCGATAACGATCAGCGCCGCGAGCGCGGTGAGGTAGAGCGCCGCGGCGGCGCACAGCGCGGTCATCCCTGACCCTCCGCGCGGGAGGACAGCTCGCTCCAGGCGCTGAAGGCGAGGGAGAACTCCATATAGGAGAAGGGCTTCGTCTCCCCCTCGAGATAGAGCCAGCGCTGCATCTCGAGCAGCTGCGCGCCCTTCGCGAGGCCGAGCAGCTGCTGCTCGCGCTCCCGCGCGTCCCGCCGGCAGATCACCTGCTCGACCCGGCCGACCAAGAGGCCCAGCCGCTCGAGCAGCAGCTCCGAGAGGGGGCTGTTCTCCCCCAGCGCGCCCAGCCGCTCAAACACCGCCGGCGAAAACCGGCTGACCTCCAGCGCAAACGGGCCGGAGAGGGTGCTGTGCAGCCGCACCAGCTCCCCCATCCGCCCCGCCGGCATCCGGGCGCGGGCGGCGAGCGCCGCGTCCGCCTCGGCCCAGCCGCTGCACAGGGTGCGCCGCTCGGCGTGCAGCCCCATCGCCCGCAGAAAGCCGCTCAGCGAGATCAGCGGCGCAAGGCTGACCGCGCCGGCCGGCCGGAGGACAAAGCTGCCCACCCCGTGCCGCTTTTCGATCAGGCCCTCCCGCTCGAGCTGGTCCAGCGCGCTGCGCACCGTCGCCCGCCCGAGGCCGTACCGGGCGCTCAGCTCCTGCTCGGTCGGCAGACGGCTGCCGGCGGGGTATGCCCCCGACGCGATGCCCTCCCGCAGCTGGTCCCGCAGCTGCAGATACAGCGGCATCGGGTCCTTTTTGTCGATCATCTGCTGCCCCTCCTCTCCCGGCGGCCGGTTTGCCGCCGCCTTCGGCAGACCGGCCGGCGCGGGGTGCGCCCCGCCGGCCCCGTTTTTTTGCTTTTTTCGCCCCGCCGCATAAATTCCGCCGCCGCGGGGATTTTTTTGTTTTTTTCGCCCCGCCGCATAAATTCTGCCGCCGCGGGGGTGTTTTGCTTTTTTCGCCCCGCGGCGAAATTAGGCCGCCGCGGGGATTTTTTTGTTTTTTTCGCCCCGCCGCGAAATTCTGCCGCCGCGGGGGCTTGCATTTATTCTAAAAAAAGTTTATAATGATGTCAAGATG
>CALXBJ010000037.1 GCA_944386515.1 uncultured Pygmaiobacter sp. | reverse complement strand
ACCGTTCTGCGGGCACCAGAAGCGCCTTTTTCTTGCCGCCCTGCCAATCAGCCCCAGCCGTAAACAAAAACACCCCGCTTATTCCGGCCAACTGCCGTGCGGCGCAGCCGCTTTTTCACCGCTGTTTTTCGCTGTCTGCACAACTTAAAAACACCTTTTGTTCTTTGCGGTGCAAAGAGCTTGTCATTATATAAAAAACGGGATAGAATGTTATCTGTGTAAAACGAATCTACGCGAATGGAGTTGGTCTTTTGAACGCCGAAAAAATGAATCCGATGGGAACAAAGCCGATGTTCCCGCTGATCCTGAGTATGTCCCTGCCCGCGATGCTCTCGATGCTGGTGCAGGCGCTCTACAATGTGGTGGACAGCTACTTTGTCGCAAAGATCAGCGAAAATGCGCTCACCGCCGTCTCCCTTGTCTTCCCCGTCCAGAACCTGCTGATCGCGGTCGCGATCGGCACCGGCGTCGGCCTCAATTCCCTCATCAGCCGCCGGCTGGGCGAGGGCCGCAGCGAGGACGCGCGGCGGGTCGCGTCCCACGGGCTGGTGCTGGCGGTCTTTAACTGGCTGATCTTCGCGCTGATCGGGCTGTTCGGTTCCCGGGCATTCCTCTCCTCCTTCACCGAGAACACTGCGGTGGTGGAGATGGGGGTGCAGTATATGTCCATCGTCTGCATCGCCTCGATCGGCCTTTGCATGGAGGGCTGCATCGAAAAATCCCTGCAGGCCACCGGCAACATGATCTACCCGATGATCTCCCAGCTGCTGGGCGCCATCACCAACATCATCTTTGACCCGATCTTTATCTTCGGCCTGTTCGGCTTCCCTCGGATGGAGGTCGCCGGCGCGGCGATCGCCACCGTTATGGGCCAGATCTTCGCGATGTTCTTCCTCTTCTTTATCCTCGCCTTCCGGGAGAAGGTGCTTCGGATCCGTCTGCGCGGCTTCTCCTTCTCCCTTTCCACCGTGCGGGAGATCTACTCCGTCGGCTTCCCCTCGATCCTGATGCAGTCGATCGGCTCGCTGATGACGGTCGGGATGAATGCCATCCTGATCCGGTTCACCGAGACCGCCGTCGCCTTCTTCGGGGTCTATTTCAAGCTGCAGTCCTTCGTCTTTATGCCGGTGTTCGGGCTCAATCAGGGGGTCATGCCGGTGGTCGGCTACAACTACGGCGCGAAAAAGCGCAGCCGGGTAACCGGTGCGCTGAAGGTCGGCGTCATCATCGCCGCCTCGATCATGGCCGTCGGCATGGTCATCTTCTGGTCCGTACCCGCGGCGCTGCTCTCGGTCTTTGAGGCCTCGGACAGCATGATGTCGATCGGCATCCCCGCGCTGCGGATCCGGCTGCGCGGCTTCTCCTTCTCTTTTGCCACCGTGCGGGAGATCTATTCCGTCGGTTTCCCCTCCATCCTGATGCAGTCCATCGGCTCGCTGATGACGGTCGGGATGAACGCCATCCTGATCCGGTTCACCGAGACGGCAGTCGCCTTCTTTGGCGTCTACTTCAAGCTGCAGTCCTTCGTCTTTATGCCGGTATTCGGGCTCAATCAGGGGGTCATGCCGGTGGTCGGCTACAACTACGGCGCGAAAAAGCGCAGCCGGGTGACCGGCGCGCTGAAGGTCGGCGTCGCGATTGCCGCCTCGATTATGGCCGTCGGCATGGTCATCTTCTGGGCTTTGCCCTCCACCCTGCTCTCGGTGTTTGAGGCGTCGGACACCATGATGGAGATCGGCGTGCCCGCACTGCGGATCATCAGCACCTGCTTTGTCCCCGCGGCGCTGGGCATCATCTTCACCACCGCGTTTCAGGCGCTGGGCCGCGGCTTCAACAGCCTGCTGATCTCGGTGCTGCGCCAGCTGGTCATCCTGCTGCCCGCCGCCTTCCTGCTGTCCGCCCTCGGGCTGCAGGCGGTCTGGTTTGCCTTCCCGATCTCCGAGGTGGCCTCTCTCCTCGCCAGCCTGCTGCTCTATCGCCGGCTGTACACCTCCTACATCCGGCCGCTGCCGGAAGAATAACCCCTATCCGTATCTGCAGGATGCCGCCGGGACCCCGGCGGCATCTTTTTTAATATCTTGCTGTGATGTGTTTTGTTTAAAGAGCCGCGGACCCGCCGCTTGATTTTTTCGATTCCCTTTTCATGCAGTTTCTCCCTTGTGCTCAAATTTGCGGCCATTTTGGGGATTTTTTGTTTTGTTTTATCACAAGAAAAGCAATTCCCTCCTAAAAATTAACGGAATCTTAACGCCAAAATGTTTCTTATTTTGTCAGCTTTATGGTATGATTTTCGTTGAACATAAAGAGGGGTGCAATCTAAATTCTTAATCGCTGAAGGGAGGCCACCGCATGGGCGAGGTCAGAAAAGAAATTGCAGAAAAACTGTTGTACTATCGAAAATTAAAGGGAATTACCCAGCGCCAACTCGCTGAACAGATTGGGGTAAAGCACAATTCGATCTCCGCGTGGGAAAAAGGCACCAACGCTATCGACATCGAGGTTCTCTACCAAATCTGCTGCGTTCTGGGGATCACAATATCGGATATCTACGGGCGTTTCGGCGCCACCGGCGCTGAGAGTTTGAGCTACACCGAGCGGCAGATTATCGAGGCTTACCGCCGCCAGCCGGAGCTTCAGCTCGCTGTCCGGCGGGTCCTTGATCTTCATTAAAATAGAATTTTTCCCTTTGGCCCTTCCCCGCGGAAGGGCCTTTCTTTTGTTTGCATCTTGCTTTTTATCTCACAGTGAGATTCATTTTCCGCCCGCCGGACGCAGCGCAAAACCGCGGAACGCCGCGCCCTCGGGGTGGAAACCCGGCGCCGGATATGATAAACTGGAAAGCAGCGAAAGCACGGAGGCGAATGGAATGACCGGATACGAGGAATGCAGGCTCTGCCCCAGAGGGTGCGGGATTGACCGCACCCGGCAGATTGGTCCCTGCGGCGGCGGCAGCCTGCCGCGTCTGGCGCGGGCGGCGCTGCATTTTTGGGAGGAGCCCTGCATCAGCGGCGAGGGGGAAAACGCGCCCGGCAGCGGCACCGTCTTTTTCAGCGGCTGCACGCTGCGCTGCTGCTTTTGCCAGAATTATGAGATCAGCGCCGAGAACCGCGGCCGCGAGGTCAGCGAGGAGCGGCTGGGCGAGATCTTCCTGCAGCTGCAGGCGCAGGGCGCGGCCAACCTGAACCTCGTCACCGGCACCCAGTATCTCCCCTCGATCCTGCGGGCGCTGGAGACGGTGGGCAGCCGGCTGCAGATCCCGGTCGCGTGGAACTGCGGCGGGTATGAGACCGTCGAGAGCGTCGACGCCCTTGCCGGCAGGGTGCAGATCTTTATGCCGGACCTCAAATACTATGACGGTGCCCTCTCCTCCCGCCTCTCCCGCGCGCCGGATTACTTTGACCGCGCCAGCCGTGCGATCCGCCGAATGATCGAGCTCGCCGGCCCGCCGGTCTTTGATCCGCACGGGCTGCTGCGCAGCGGGGTGATCCTGCGGCATCTGGTGCTGCCCGGCCACCGGGAGGACAGCCTGAAGCTGCTGGAATGGATTGCAGACACGCTGCCGCGGGAGGAATTTCTGCTCAGCCTGATGAGCCAATACACCCCCTACCGGCAGCTGCCCTACCCCGAGCTGAACCGCCGTCTTTCGAGCTTTGAATACGGAGTGGTGGTCAACCGCGCGCTCGACCTCGGGCTGACCCACACCTACACCCAGCAGCGCACCGCGGCAAAGGAGGAATACACCCCGCCCTTCGACCTGACCGGGGTCTGAGCGCAGTCTCTCTCCGCTTTGCCGCGTATGCCGTCTTTTTTCGGCCGCGCAGATTTGCTGAATAGACAAAGACACCCCGGCAAATTGAACTGCCGGGGTGCCTTTCTATTGTTTTTTCTTAATCTCTGCGATTTTCAAATAGCTCTGCAACGGCCGCTCTGCCGCTTTGGGAGTTTATTTTACCTCGTGCAGCGGTTCTGCCCTTTGCGGGAGCAAAGGGGCCTTCTCATTTCTTGCCCTGAAAATACATATACAGCTGGCAGGGGATCATCCCGTTGTAGAGCTTGCGGCGGCGGTCGGCCTTTTTGCCGAAGTTCTGCTCAAACTCCGCGTCGGCGGTGATGACATAGGCGCCGGCGACCGGGTTTTCCCGCAGCCGCTCGCCCAGCACCCGCTCCAGCCGGCCCGCCTGCTCCAGATCTCCCAGCCGCTCGCCGTAGGGCGGGTTTGTCAAAATCAGGCTGCGGGAGGCCGGCGCGAAGGAGGCGACGTCCGCGACAAAGAACCGGCAGCGGTCCCCCACCCCCGCCAAGGAGGCGTTGTGGTTTGCCAGCTCAACCGCATGGGGGTCGATGTCAAACCCGATCCCCTCAAAGGTGCCGGTGCGGTCGATCTCGGAGATGGCCCGCTCCCGCGCCTGCTGCCACGCCTGCTTTGGCACAAAGGCATAATGCTCCGCGAGGAATTTCCGCCGCAGCCCCGGCGCAATCCGCAGCGCCTTCTGCGCCGCCTCGATGACCATCGTGCCGCTGCCGCAGAAGGGGTCCTGCACCAGACTGTCCGAGCGCACCCGCGCCAGATCGATGATCGCGGAGGCAAGGGTCTCTTTGATCGGCGCTTCGGTGGCCCGCGCGCGGTAGCCGCGCTTGTGCAGCCCGTCGCCGCTGGTGTCGAGGAAAAGCTCCATCACATCCTTGCGGATCGAAAAACGGATCTTGTACAAATCGCCGTCCTCCGGCAGCACCGTGACCTTGTGCCCCTTTTTCAGCCGTTCAACGACCGCCTTTTTGACGATGCTCTGGCAGGCGGGGACGCTGGAGAGGGTCGAGGAGAGGGAGGAACCCTTGACCGGGAACTCCGCGTTTGCCGGCAGCAGCGACTCCCACGGGACGGCATAGACGCTGTCGAACAGCTCGTCAAAGGTCGTCGTCTTGGCCCGGCGCAGCAAAAGCAGGATCCGCTCCGCGCAGCGGCTCTCGATATTCGCGGCGGCCAGCACCCCGGCGTCCCCCTTGAAGGAGACCCGCCCGTCGGTGACCGCCACCTCTTTTGCCCCGATCCGCTTGAAGTCGAAGGCGGCGCTGCGCTCGGTGCCGAAATAGCAGGGGGCGACAAATTCGTAGATCATCAAAACATCCTTTCTTGCCGGCCGGCTGCCGGAATGCCGGGCCGTCGGCTGCTGTTGTGCAACGGGGCCTTCGCCCCTGATCCGCTCAAAAAAAGAGGGCGGACTGCCCGCCCTCTTTTGGGGTTGCTTTTATGCTACGGCGCGGCCGCGCGGCCCGTTACTCCTTTGGGATCAGCAGGCCGTAGGTGCCGTTTTTGCGCTGGTAAACCACATTGATCTCGTCCGTGTCCACATTGCGGAACAAGAAGAAGGTGTGGCCGATCAGGTTCATCTGCAGGATTGCCTCGTCCACCGCGAGCGGCTTGACGTAAAAATGCTTTTCCCGCACAACGGCAAAGGTCTCCTCCGCCGGCTCTTCCATGCCGGCATAGTCGTCAAAGGCCGCTTTATAAAGACGGGTCTCGAGGCGCTTGCGGTTCTTGACGATCTGCTTGGTCAGCACATCGACCGCCGCATCCAGCGCATCCTCCATATTATCTGCATTTTTCTCCGCTCTGGCGACAAAGCCGCGGTCACGCACCGTGATCTCCACCGTCTGCCAATCCTTTTCCACCGTCACAGTGACCTGCGCGGTGGCTTCATCCGAGAAGAACTTGTCCAGCTTGGAAAGGCGCTTTTCCGTGCGCGCGATGAAGGACGGCTTCAGACTGACTTTTCTGCCTGTGGTGCTGATCTTCATAACAATACCTCCTAGCTGCGAGCTACTGAGGCCCATTGCTGAACCTCTGTTATGATTATAGCACAAATCTTGCCGTCATTAAAGAGCAAATTAAGGCAAAAGAGACAATTTTTTATCCACCGTGCCGTTCGGCCTGCTCCCTGTGCGGATTCGACCGTCTTCGCCGCGTCGGGGTGGTATGATACGGGTGCATTCCCTTGCGGCGGCGCGGAGCTTTCTTTTCCGCCGCCGCCTTTTTCTTTTTCCGGGGCAGCAAAAGATGGCGCTGCAGCTGCAGCGCCATCCGCTGTTCTCGCTTTTGTGCAGTCCCGCCGGGGAATCAGCGCCGCCGGGAATACCCGCCGCCGCGGCGCGCCTCGGTGACACGCTTGAGGTCGGAGATCTTCTCCTCGCTCTGGCTCTTGAAGCGGGCCATCATATCCTCAAAGCTCATGTCCTCCTTCGGCGCCTGCTGACGCGGCTGCCACACCCTGCCGGTGTCCGCACGGGTCGGCTTGGGGCGCGGCTGCGTGCGCTTGATCGAAAGCGCGATCTTGCCCTCCGGCGAGACCGATATCACCTTGACCTTGACCTGCTGACCCTCGCTGAGCACGGTGCTCAGATCCTGAATGTACTCGTTGGAGACCTCCGAAATATGCACCATGCCGGTCTTCCCGTCGGGAAGCAGCACGAATGCGCCAAACTTCTTGACTCCGGTGATCTTGCCCTCTACGATGCTCCCTACCTCAACTGCCATTGACTAAAATTACTCCTTCTCCTCTAATCCGCGCGGTTGTGTTGCCGCCCGGCTCATTCGCCGGACATATCGATATAAATGCGTTCATCGGGGGATACATAGCCCAGCCGGTCCCGCGCAATCCGCTCGATGTACTCATCATTATCGCCGGAGGCATAAAGCCGCTCCAGCTCGGTGTTCTCCTCCAGCTGTCTGGAGAGCTCCGCATTCAGCGTCTCCAGCCGCTGGCGCTTGACCATAATGTCCACCTGGCTGACAATCAGCGTGACGGCGAGATAGGCAATCAGGGCAACGGCGCCGATCCGCAGCAGAAAACCGGACAAGCCGTTCCCGCCTTTTTGCAAACTTCTCACGGCGCTGCCTCCCCTCTTGCCTAAAAATGGGCGCAGTAAGCCCGCCGGCCTACTGTTAATTTGAATTATACAACACTTTGCGCCGCTCTTGCAAGGGGGTCTTCGCCCTTTTCTTTTTGCTTTGCCTACTTTTTTTTGCCAGCGCCCGGCGCGCGCGGATTTTCTGCAAAACCGGCCGAAAAGCCAAGCGGTACAGCAGCAAAAACGGCAGCGTCAGGATCCGCAGCATCCACCGGCGCAGCGCCAGCGTAAAGGGCGCGACCGCGTAAAAATACGCCCCGCACCCCACCGCCATCCCCGCGACCATATACCAGCGCAGAAATCCGGTATAGCTGTATGAAACGGCAAAGCTGACCGCCGCCACCGCCGCAAACGCAAAGCCCAGCAGGTCGCAGAAAAAGACCAAAACCCGCAGCCTGCCGACCACAAACCGCAGCGCGTCGTAGCAGGCGGCGACCAGCAGCCCCAGCCCCAGCGCGGAGAAGGCGTCCATCCCCTGCAGCGCCAGCGGAATCTGGGCGACCATCAGCGGGTCAGCCGGCCGAGCAGCCCGCCGCGGTGCTCCCGCTTTTCCTCATACTGGATGTACTCGATCTCGCCGCCGACCTTCAGCTCGCCGCTGTGGCAGGACAGCTCGCTGACCTTGAGGTTTTTGCCGCCGATGACAAGGGTGCCAAGGTCGGTGAGGACCGTGGCCGAAAACTCGTCATAGGAGATCACCTGCCGGATCCCGGTCGCGGTCAGCGAGGACCGGTTCTCGATGATGAGGTTGTGCCGCACCGGTTGGCGCGCGGCACCCTGCTGCGCCTCATCGGACAATTTGAAAACACTCTTTTCCTGCGTCTGGATCTGCATCATACCGCTCTTTCCTTTCCTTTTCGCGCTTTTGGGAACCGGCAAAATCCCACCCCCGCAAAGGCGCCCCGGTTCCGGCTATCCCATCCCTATGCGGCGGCGGCGGGGATTATGCGCGGGGCAAAACAGCGGCGGATACGGCGGGCGGACGGATGCGGCGGCCGGGCCGGCGCAAAAGAAGAGACAGCGTCCGACGCGCAAAAAGGCGGCGCGGTCTTGTCGACCGCGCCGCCTTTTTTGCTGTCTTTTCCCTCTCAAAACCGAGAGGGCGCCCTCAGTCCTCGAGGACGAGATACATCTCCCTCGCGAGGTCCTTGCCGGAGGGCTGCTCCACGCTGGTCACCTTGACCCGCAGCGGCTTTGGCCCGAACTGGACCTCGATCACGTCCCCCTCCTTGACCGAATAGCTCGCCTTGACCGGCCGGCCGTTGACGGTGATCCGGCCCGCGTCCGCGACCTCGTTGGCCACCGTGCGGCGCTTGATCAGGCGGGAGACCTTGAGATATTTGTCGATCCGCATGGTTTCTCCTTCTTGTGTGCAGATTACTTTTTGACGATCTTCGGGCCGTTCGCGGTGTCCTCCACCGCATAGCCCAGCGCGGTCAGCTGGTCGCGGATCGCGTCCGCCTTGGCCCAGTCCTTTGCCTTGCGGGCCGCGGCGCGCTGCTCGGCCAGATCCTTGACCTCCTGCGGGATCTCGTCCTTGCCGCGGTTGTACAGCAGGCCGAGCACCCCGGCCAGCTCGTCAAAGATCCCCGCAACGGCGGTCAGCGTCTCCTTCGACGCGGCGGCCGACAGGGTGTTGATCTCCCGCGCCAGCTCGAACAGCGCGGCGATCGCGTCGGCGGTGTTCAGGTCGTCGTCCATCGCCGCGATGAACTTGTCGCGGGCGGCGCCGGCCTTCTCCATCAGCTCGTCGCTGCCGCTGCCGGCATGGGCGATGGCAAAATCCAGATTGTCGCGGCAGGTGTACAGCCGCTCCAAGCTGGCCTTGCAGCTCTCGACGATCTCCTTGGTGTAGTTGAGCGGGCTGCGGTAGTGCCCGCTGAGCAGGAAGAACCGGATCGTCTCATACCCGACCTCGGCGGCGACATCCCGCACGGTGAAGAAGTTGTTGAGGCTCTTGCTCATCTTGCGGTTGTCGATGTTCAAAAAGCCGTTGTGCATCCAATAGCGGGCAAAGGTGCAGCCGTTGGCGCACTCGGACTGGGCGATCTCGTTCTCGTGATGCGGGAAGACCAGATCCACGCCGCCGCAGTGCAGGTCGATGGTGTTGCCCAGATGGCGGCGGGCCATCGCGGAGCACTCGATGTGCCAGCCGGGGCGGCCGGGGCCCCAGGGGGAATCCCACGCCGGCTCGCCCGGCTTAGACCCCTTCCAGACCGCGAAGTCCAGCGGGTCCTCCTTGATCTCCCCCACCGCGATGCGGGCGCCGCTCTCAAGGTCCTCCAGCGGCTGGTGGGACAGCTGGCCGTAATGGGTGTCCTTGCGGGTGCGGAAATAGACGTCCCCGTTCGGGGTGGCGTAGGCGAAGCCCTTCTCGACCAAGTCCGCAATGATCGACTGGATCTCATCGATGTGGTCGGTCGCGCGGGGGTGGACAGTGGCCGGCTTGACATTCAGCCCGCGGCAGTCCTTGAAATACTCCTCCTCGTACCGGCGGGCAATCACGTCATAGGTGGTGCCCTCCTCATTGGCCTTTTTGATGATCTTGTCGTCGATGTCGGTGATGTTGGAGACATACAGGACCCGGTTGCCGCGGTACTCGAGATACCGGCGCAGGGTGTCAAAGACGCAGACCGGCCGGGCGTTGCCCATGTGGATGAAGTTGTAGACGGTGGGGCCGCAGACATAGATGCGGTACTCGCCTTCCTTGAGGGGGATAAACTCCTCCTTCTGCCGGGTCATGGTGTTGAAGATCTTCATGTGCTGCATTCTTCTCATTTCCTTTCAAAGCTGCCGAAGACCGGGCGCAAAAAAAGCCCCCGCCTGCCCCATCGGGGCGGACGAAGGCGATCTTACACCGCGGTTCCACTTCGGTTTTTTACTCTTAGCCCTTGATAACGGGGGCGTCCGCAG
>CALXBJ010000036.1 GCA_944386515.1 uncultured Pygmaiobacter sp. | reverse complement strand
GGCGGCACCGTCTCCGGGGTTGGCGAACAGATCAAGGCGTGGACAAACGGGGTGCGGGTCGTGGCGGTGGAGCCGTACGAGAGTCAGGTCCTCACCGGCGGCTTTGCGGGCGCGCACGGCCTTGCCGGCATCGGCTGCGGTTTTGTGCCAGAGAATTACAACCCGTATATTGTCGACGAGACTATACCGGTTTCGACCGGGGACGGCGAAAAGATCGCCGGCGAGGTGCTCTGCAGCGACGGGCTGCCCCTCGCGCCGGCCTCCGGCGCGGTGCTGGCCGCGGCGCTGGGGCTGGCGCTGCGGGAGGCGTATGCCGTCAAGCGGATTGTCGCCATCCTCGGCGGGCGGACAAGCGTCTGACCCACCGCCGCAAAAAAGCAGCAACGCGCCCGCGGGCCGTTTTTTCGGTCCGCGGGCGCGTTTTTTGTCCTATGAAGCCGCGAGCGCACACTGTTACTCGGCGCTGTCCGCCTTTTTGGCCGCTTTTTTCTCCTCTGCTGGCGCGGGGTGGAAAAAGATGAAGATATCGGTGAAGCTGTCGTCCGGCAGGCGGAAGCCGCCGGGGATGGTGCCGACCTTGATGAAGCCGAGCTTTTCATACAGCGCAATCGCGACCTTGTTGGTGCTGACCACCGCGTTGAACTGCAGCCCGGCAAAGCCGTGCGCCCGCAGCTGGGTCAGGCTGTGGCGGACCAGCGCCTCCCCCACCCCCCGGCCGCGCGCCTCCGACGAGACGGCATAGCTGGCGTTCGCGATATGCCCCGCCCGGCCGATGTTGTTCGGGTGCAGGATATACAGCCCCTGCACCCTGCCGTCCAGCTCCGCCACCGCGGTCAGGCTCTGGGACGCAAAATAGCCCCGGCACTCCTGCAGGCTCAGCGGCGCGTCGCCGGGGAACGCATTCCCCGCCTCCACCACCTCATTCCAGATTTTCTGGATCGCCATCAGGTCGCTCTCCCCGTAGGGCCGCACCCGAATCTCCATCCTTCAACTCCCCCTTTTTTTCTCTGCTGCAATCTATTGCTATTTTAGCACATCCGGGGGCAAATTACATATTTTTTCTTCGGAGCTGCAGCAGGAAAAACGCCGCCCGCCGGGGCCTTGCTCCGACGGGCGGCATTTTTATCGGCATCTCCGGCCGCGGTTATTCCTGCGGGAGGTTGGACATCCCAAGCCCCAGATATCCCCCGGACCCGGCAAACCCGACCGCGTTGTCAAGGCCGACCCCGCCGAGGCTGCAGGTCAAGATCATCTGCTGCAGCCCCTCCACCTGCGCGGTGTAGGTCCGTCCGTCGTCCCAGCCGCCGGCGCCGTTTTCCTCTGAGAAGCCCTGCCACTGCTGCCCGTCTGCGGTGATGAGGGCGACATTCAGCCTGATGCCCTTCTCCGCCATCCCCTGCGGCACCGTGAAGGTGAGGGTTTCGCTCTCTGCATCGTAGGCAGCGCTCTGCGCCAGCTGCTGCAGCGGCTCTTGCAGCAGCGCCTGCTGGTCCGCGACCGCCTGCGCCATCTGCTGCGAGGCGCCACTCTCGCCGCCCTGCTGTTGCAGGATCTCCGCCCAGCCGCTGCCCGGCGCGTAGGCCACCCCGTCAATCATCAGCTGGTCCTGTCCGGCATCCGCCGAGGTGACAAGATGCACCTCCCCGTCCGCCATCAACAGGTACAGCCCGTCCATCTGCGGCAGCGTGCCGCTGTCGAGCAGCGTCTGCGACAGGCCGCCCTCGCTCTCCGACACCTTTGCGCCCCGCAGCGCCTCTGCCAGCGGCTCGAGCTGTTCTGCCTCAAACCAGACCGCCGACACCTGCCCGTCCTTTAAATGGATCAGCTCGGCCCGGGCCAGCTGTTCGGGCTGCAGCTTTTGCAGCCACTGCGGGCGGGGATCCGCGGGGTCGAGCAGCAGCGCCGCCGCCAGCGCGACAACCAGCACGCCACAGCCCACCGTGACCGCCAGCGCCGTCGTTCTGCGGCCCAGCAGATGGCGGATGCGCCCCTCGACATCCCCCTCGCCAAACGCCAGCGCACCGCGGCAGCGGCCCCCGCCGGCAAGGCGGAGCAGGGTGCGGGTATAGGCGCCCTTCTGCGCCTCGCCCAGCTGCTGCACCACCCGCTCGTCGCAGGCGATCTCGATATCCCGGCACAGCAGCCGGAACGCCAGCCAAACCAGCGGGTTGAACCAGTGCAGGCAGAGCACGAGGTGGGCCAGCAGCTTGACGGCCCAGTCGCCCCGGCGCAGGTGGGTGCGCTCATGCTGCAAAACGAGCCGCCGTTCCTCCGCCGTCAGCGAGGCAGGCAGGTAGATGCGGGGGCAAAAAACGCCCACGATGAAGGCGGTGGGCAGCCCCTCCAGCTCAAACACGCCGTCCGGCGCGCGCACCGCGCCCCGCAGCGCCCGGCGCAGCCGCCAAAGCGCCAGCAGGCTGGATACCACCATCGCGGCGGCCCCGGCCAGCCAGACCCAGCACAGGATCTGCATCGGGGTGATGCCGCGGGCCGAGATGCCGATATACCCCTGCGTCTGGCCCTGCACCGTTTCGCCGGCCCACAGCACCTGTGTCAGCTGCTGCGGCGGCGAGAAGGCCGTGCCGCTGGGCAGCAGGCTGAAGGCGGAGGAGATGCCGACCGGGCAGGCCAGCCGGAAAAAGGCGACCAGCCAGAGCAGGCAGACCAGCCGGCGCGGCGCGCGGCGCAGCAGCAGCCGTGCAGCCAGCAGGATGAGAATGATATAGCTGCCCCGCCGGCTCATCTCCAGCAGCGCAAAAAACAGTTCAGCCATGATGCTCCTCCTCCCATCGGTCGATTAGGCTTTTCAGCTCGGCGGCATCGGCCTCCGACAGCCCGCTGTGCGAGACAAACGCGGTCAAAAACCGGGGCAGCGACCCGCCAAACCCCTCCCGGATCACCGCCTCGCCCCGCAGCCGGTGGTATTCGTCCCGGCTGACCGCGGCGGTGACGGTGGCGCTCTCGTTTTTTGCCACCCCCAGCGCGCAGAGCTTGCGCAGCATGGTGTAGGTGGTCGATTTCTTCCAGCCCAGCCGCTCGGCGCACAGCTGCACCAGCTCGCCCGAGCCGATCGGCGCGGTCTCCCAGATCAATTCCGCAAGGCGGTTTTCCGCCTCGGTCATCCCCTTGTCCGGCTTCATCGCCAAGCCTCCTTTCCTCCTGACAGTGCCCGCCCGGGCGGTTTTGCCCGGTGCGGGGCGCTGCCGCCCGTTTTGGTTTATATTTTATAAACCTCTTCTGTTTTTAGTTTACAAGTTATAGACCTATTTGTCAAGCAATTTTTGCGCGCCGCCCAAAGGCGGGTCTTTGGGGATGGCCGCGCCCTGCCGCCGGGGTGCAAAAAGGGCGGGCCTGCAGCCGCAGGTCTCCGCCCTTTTTGTCCCTCTTCTTTTGCGATTAGGCGCCGCCGCGCGCCGGGGGCGCGCCGTCAAAATCCATCTCATCCGGGGCTGTGCCGTCCGGCGGGGTGCCGGGGCCTGCGCCGTTGAGGGTCAGGTCCGATTTGGAAAAGACCGCCGCGTCGATGTTTCGGACCCGCCGCTTGCCGCCGAGAGGCTGCTGTCCTGTGTGCCCGCGCAGCCCGTCAGCGCGAGCGAAAGCGCGAGGGCCAGCGCCGTAATCGCTCTTTTTTTCATCTGCCGTCCTTCTTTCACAGTTCGTTGACCGCCGTTTCCTGCCTTGAGGCCGTGATCTCGAGGTTGCCGTTGCGGCAGCGCAGTTTGTCGATCATCTCTTTTTCCTTGCCCGGCCATCGCAGGGTCAGGTCGTAGGTCAGCCGGAAAAGGCTGCCCATGTTGGTCGTGCGCACCTGCGTCAGCTCGCAGCGGGAAGCGTACTCTTTGAGGATCGGCTCAAAGACATCGGTGTAGTCCAGATCCTCCGGGATGGTGATGTGAAGGGTCTTGTACCGGGCGCCCTGCCGCTGCGCGCCGAAATCCAGACAGTTGAGCACCGCGCCCACAAAACCGAGCAGCACCGCGCAGAGCAGCGCATATCCGATGTACCCCATGCCGGCGAGCAGGCCGGTGCACATCGCCAGAAAGATCACCCCGATCTCCTTCGCCGTGCCCGGCACCGAGCGGAACCGGATCAGGCTGAACGCGCCCGCGACCGCAACGCCGGTGCCGACATTGCCGTTGACCATCATAATCGCCACGCAGACCACCGCGGGCAGCAGCGCCAGCGTCGCGACAAAGCGCCTTGTGTATCTGCTGCGGTATCTGTAAAACGCCGCCAAAATCAGCCCGGTGGCCAGCGCGCTGCCGACGCACAGCAAAAAGTCCGCCGGCGAGATCACCTCTGTCATCCCGGTGTCAAAGATCCCCTGAAAAAGTGTTGAAAACATCGGTCATCCTCCCTTTATTATTCCGCCGCTGTATTCCCGGCGCCCGCGACGCCGCGCCGATAGGCCGCGCCCTACTTGGAAAACGAGGTCTGATAGAGCTGCAGCCGGCAGAGGGTGTGGCTCAGCCAGAGCGGGATGCCCCCGGGGTCTTGATCTCCATCAGGGTCTGTCCCTCCTCCAGCAGCGGCACCCCGTAGATCTCCCCGTCCAGCGAAAAGTCCGACCCGCGGCAGAGGATGTTCTCGTCAAAGGTCACCCGCAGCGCGCCGCCCGGCTCGCAGAAGGCCTGCCGCTCATAGGAGAGAAAGACCACCGGGCGAAGATCCCCGTAATAGGCGCGGAAATACTCGATCTCGTCGGCGATTTGGGAGCGCACCGGCAGCGGCGTCCCCCGCAGAAAGCTGTCCGCCGCCTGCGCCCGCGGCACCGTGATGCCGTCGACCTTCGGCATCATGATATCCAGAATGACCCCATCGTAGTTGTCCGCCTGCAGATATTCCAGCGCCACCTCCCCGTCATAGGCCACATCCACCGAGTAGTTGTTCCGCTCAAGGATCGCGGCAAGCGCCTTGGCAAGCGCCCACTCATCCTCCGCCAGCAAAAGCCGCATGGTCCCATCCCCCTCTCTTCGCGCCGGGCGCGATGCGTCCCGGGCCATTTTCTGTCCCCATTCTACGCCCGTTTCCTTAAATGAGGATAAAATTGCGGCGGCAAAGGGCAGCCGCAGATTTTTTCTCTTTTATCACACCTCTTTCCCCGCGCGAGGGAAGCCTACAAAACCGGCGGCAAAGGTGCGGATGCCGTTTTCCATTTCCCGCATGGGGAAAACCCGCCGCCCCAAATCCCGCCGCACCGGGCGCCCCTGCGGCAGGGCCTTTTGCCGGCACACAGGGGCAAGAGAAAAACCCCGGAGGGCAATGCCTTCCGGGGCTTGTTTTCTCGCTTTGAAAGAAGATAGAGAAACGATCAGCGCTTGCTGAACTGGGGAGCGCGGCGGGCGGCCTTGAGGCCGTACTTCTTGCGCTCCTTCATGCGCGGATCACGGGTCAGGAAGCCCGCCTTCTTGAGCACGGGGCGCAGGTTCTCGTCATACTGCAGCAGCGCGCGGGAGAGGCCGTGGCGGATCGCGCCCGCCTGACCGGAAACACCGCCGCCGGCAACCCGGACAACGATGTCAAACTTGTTCTCAATCTCGGCCAGCGCCAGCGGCTGACGGACGATCAGCTTGAGGGTCTCAAGGCCGAAATAATCGTCGATGTCGCGGTCGTTGACGGTGATCTTGCCGGTGCCGTTATACACACGGACGCGGGCAACGGAAGATTTGCGGCGGCCGGTGCCGTAGAAATAAGGTTTCGTCTCGTACATCTCTTAGTTACCCCCTATTACAGTGCGTAAACTTCAGGCTTCTGGGCGGCGTTGTTGTGCTCGGCGCCCTTGTAGACCCGCAGCCGCTTGAGCGCGGCAGCGCCCAGAGTATTGCGGGGCAGCATCCCCTTGACCGCGACCATCATCGCCTTGTCGGATTTCTCCGCCATCAGGGTGCGGTACTTGACCTCTTTCAGGCCGCCGATCCAGCCGGAGTGGGTGCGGTAAAACTTCTTGTCCAGCTTGTTGCCGGTCAGGACAGCCTTGTCGCAGTTGATGATGATGACGTGGTCGCCGCAGTCCACATTGGGGGTGAAGGTGACCTTGTCCTTGCCGCGCAGCAGGACGGCCGCCTTGGCAGCGACACGGCCCAGCGGCTTGCCGGCAGCGTCAAGAATATACCACTTGCGCTCGATCTGGCCGGGTTTAGCTAAGGTTGTGCTCATATCGTATTTCCTCCCGTATGATCTTCAAAAAAAGTCGAGCCTGCCCGCCGAGGGGCAGAGGAATGCCCTTTCCAAGGGCTGCAGTTGCTATTATATCAGCCGCCAAACTGCTTGTCAACAAGATTTTCCGATTATTTTAATTTACAGTTTTCAATCTCTTGTTTTCTCTTGAAATCTCTTGTTTTCTTTTGCGTTCTCACATGGCATTTTCGGTTTTTGCCGCCGTGCCGCCGACGCCCTGCGCCTGAGCGAGCAGCGCCAGAAAAGCCGGCTCGTCCAGCAGCTGGATCGCGGCTTTGCCGCCCTCGTTGAGCTCCTTGGCGCGCAGCTCCTTGGTGCTGTGGCCCGATGCCCCCACCAGAGCCGCCTCCTGTCGGCCGACCACCAGATAGTCGGTGTTCTTGGAGACCGAGGACTTGACCTGCCCGCCCAGTGCGGCCACCGCTGCCGCGGCCTCCGCCCGGGAGAGCGCGAGGTCGCCGGTAAAGACCACCGCCTTGCCGAAGAAGGGGTTCGACGGGTCGGCGTCGGGGTTTGGGGTCAGCGCGCGCAGGTCGGTCTTTTTCGCCGCAAAGGCAGCGTACCGCCCGCCCTGCCTGCCGCCGCGGCCCGCAGCGCTCCGCCCGGCGGACGGCGCGGCTGTTTTCCGCTGTGCGGGGCTGCCGTCCGCCCTCTCCGCGCGCCTGCGCTGCCCGGTGCGGGGCGCAGCAGCGGCATCCTCCTTTGCCCCCTCGCGGGGCGCAGCCTCCTTTGCCGCGCCGGCCTGCATCTCCCGCAGATAGCCGTCGCAGACCCGAAGCAGCCGCCCGCCGGCCTGCAGCGCGAGCACCGCAGACTCCTCCGTCAGCGGCGGCCGCTCAAAGCCCACCACCTCGCAGGGGATCGGCCCGTCGGAGAACAGCCCGTTGTAGACCAGCCGCTTGCGCGCCTTGGCGGTAAAGGCGCAAAGGCCCAGCGCCTTGAGCAGCCGCAGCCAGTCCTCCTCCTCGGCAAAGGTGAAAAGCCCCTCCTCCGCCGAGGGGATTGCCCGCTCCATCAGCCGCTCCAGCAGCGGCGCCGCAGTCAGCTCCTGATACAGCCGCAGCGTCGCCCGCACATCCTCCAATGCGTCATGGGCGGAAAAGCGAAGCCCGAAAAAGCCCGCCGCCGCGGTGAGGCTGCGCCTTTGCCCGCCCATCCGCTCGGCAAAGAGCTGCATCGGGTCGGCCGCCCAGCGCAGCCGGTCGGTCTGCACCCCGTAGGCGTCGAGGAACCCCCGCTCAAAGCCGACGTTGTAGGCGACAATCTGCTTTGCGCCGGCGAGCAGCTCCACCACCCGTGCCAGCAGCGCACGGAAGGGCGGGCAGTCCGCCACCCGCTCCGGCGTGATGCCGTTGACCTTCTCGGCATCCACCCAACTTGTCACCCGCTCGGGGCGGCAGTATTCATTCATCAGGACTCCCCCGTCCTGATCCACCATCGAGACCTGCAGCACCTCGTCCTTTGACGGGTCCAGCCCGGTCGTCTCAAAATCGAGCACTATCAGCTCGGTCATCACATTCCCTCCCATGCTGCTCCTCTTTCGGCGCCGCCCGCGCACAGGTTTTCCGCGCGGTGCGCCGGGTCAGGCAAACCCGCCGGCCGAAGATCCCGCCCGCGGCCGCCCTTCCGCTTTACCTTATTTATAAAGGGAAAACGCTCCGCCCCTGCCTCACTCGTGCAGCTCGAGCGGCAGGCCGTCCGGGTCCTTGAAAAAAGTGAACGGCTTGTTGGAGAACTCGTCGATACGGATCGGCTCGGTCTCAATCCCCAGCGCGTTCAGCTGCGCCGCGGCAGCCTCGACGCTCTCCACACGGAATGCGAGGTGACGCAGGCCCAGCGCCTCCGGCCGGGTGGGCCGCTCCGGCGCGGCAGGCGCGCTAAAGATCTCCAGCTCGGTGTCCCCCACCGCGAGGTCCAGCTTCCAGTCCCCCCGCGCCGGGCGGTAGTTCTCCCGCAGGACCGGGAAACCCAGCAGGTCCACATAGAAGTGGCGGCTCTTCTGATAGTCCTTGACCAAAATTGCGACATGATGCACTGCGCTGCAGATCATCCCTGTTTCCTCCCTTATCTCAGCGGTCCGCCGGCATCCTGTGGGGATCCCGGTGCCCGTTTCACATTGCTTTTTTCAGTATAGCACAGAAATCAAAAGCTGCCAAAAAACTTTTCCCGCAGGGCAATTTGTGCTACAATGAAAAAAAGACTGCTTGCCCACCGCGGACGCCCGCTCTTGCGTGGATGACGGGTTTGCGTCTCGTCCGTGGCTGCCGGCGGAGAAAGGTGTCCGGTATGTATCATCATTCAGAAGATCAACTTTCTGTATATGACTATCTCTCCCCTTTTCGGGAGTACCTGCGGCAGGATAACCGCTGGGTCCGGCTGGCGCATCAGTTGGACTGGGCACAGCTGGAGCGGGACTATGCGGCGCAGTTTGCGCCGGGCGGCAAGCAGGCGATCCCCTTTCGGTGCGCGTTCGGCAGCTTGATTATCAAGCGCGCGCTGGGGCTGTCCGACCGGCAGACGCTGCTGCTGATTCAGGAAAGCCCTTATCTGCAGTATTTTATCGGGCTGAACGGCTTCACCGACAAGCCTCCCTTTTCGGTGCGCAGCATGACCGCCTTCCGCAGCCGCATCCCCGAGCGGCAGGTCGCCCGGGCGGCGCGGATGCTGGGCCGCCGCTGAGGGTGCGGCCCGGTGTGCGGTTAAAAAACACCCCTGCAACGAAAAACAGCCGCCCGGGAATGGCGGCTGTTTTTCGTTTTATAGAGGGTTGGGAAAGTATCTAAAGGATGGTGACTTGCATCACAATTATTATGATATTCATTTGTGGTGAAAAGTCAAGCACTTTGCCGCGAGGACTTTTCTTTTTTGTGTTTACTTTTCGTTTATTCTTTTATATAATTAAATAAAACAGTAAAATTCTTTAAAAAAGTAAATTTTACAGGCGGTTTTGTCCGCCGCTGCTTCATTTTTATAAAATTTGGAGGTTTCACCAAAGATGGACACATTAGACAAGCAAATCCTCGGCCTTTTGACCCAAAATGCCCGGATGAGCGTCAAGGAGATCGCCGCGCAGGTGGCGCTGACCCCGCCGGCAGTCTCCCAGCGGATCCGCCGGCTGGAGCAGGAGGGGATCATTGAGGGGTACACCGCGGTGGTCAGCCTGCCGAAGGTCGGGCGCAGCATCCGCGCGCTGATCAGCCTGTCGGTGCCGCCCGCGGCGCGGGAAGAATTCCTGCAGCTGGTCGCCGGCCAAAACGCGGTGCTGCAGTGCCACCATGTCACGGGGGATTACAGCTATATTCTGAGCGTTGCCACCCGCGATATGGAATCGCTCGAGCGGCTGATTAACCGGTTCCAGAAGATCGGCCAGACCAGCACCCAGATCATCCTGTCGAGCACCGACGCGCGCGGCGCGCTGCTGTGAGACCTTATCCGTCAACAAAGGGCCGGTGCATTTGCCGCACCGGCCCCATTTTTTGCTGTTTTTATCCTGTCCGCCGGCGTCAAGCCGCCTCGGAGCTGCTTCCCTCGGCGGCAGCCGCGGCCACAATCGAATCCGCCTGCTGCTGCAGCTGCTCCTGATTCTCCTGCTCCAGCGGCAGGTTGTCCTGCGCCTCGCTGCTCGAGGAGGACTGCTCGGGCTGGGTGTCGCTGGTGGTGATCGCGGTCAGGTAGTAGCCCTCCCCCTGCCGGGTAAAGATATAGTCGTAGTAGAAGGCGGGCTCGCTCTGCTCGGTGGAGAGGCTGCCCTCCAGCGTGAAGCCGGTGGGCGGCGCAACATAGCCGACCGTGACCCGCTTTTCCTTGACCGAGGTCTTGATCTTGGTCACCTTCGGGGTATAGGCGCTGGTGGTGCCGGTGATCGGGATGATGTAGCCCATCCGCTCCTCGTCATAGACAAACTGCATCCCGTCCGCGTCAAAGGTGTGGTGCTCAAGCACATAGTTCGGCCCAAAGAGCAGCGCGCCGTTTTTGTCGACATCGACCGCCGGCATAATCAGTGCGCCGGTCTCATCCCGCTCATACTTGGTCTCGTCCGCGATATCCTCGTTGTAGATCGCCTCCCAGATTGCGGCCTGCAGCAGCAGGTTCTGGTCCGCCGTCTCAAGGCTGTCGAAGGGCACCGGGTCAAGCATGACCAGCGGGGCGAGCAGCTTTTCGTAGGCGGCGCGCTCCTCGCTGTCATCGAACAGGCTGCCGACCACCCGGCCGGCCATCGAGACCACGCTCGCCGCGCCCAGCACAATCAGCAGGCAGAGCACCCCGCCCAGCAGCTGGCGGCGCCGGCGCCGGTGCATCCGCTCCTTTTCCTCCTTGGTCTGTCGCTTATATGCCATCTGTGTGTCATCATCCTTTCCATGAGGGGCGGCGGCGGGCCGCCGCCGGCTCAGCGGATCTGGCCGCTGCCCCGGATCACATATTTGTAGGTGGTGATCTCCTCCAGCCCCATCGGGCCGCGGGCGCCGATCTTCTGGGTCGAGATCCCCATCTCGCACCCCAGCCCGAACTCGCCCCCGTCGGTAAAGCGGGTCGACGCGTTGACATAGACCGCCGCCGAATCCACCTCGCGGCAGAACCGCTCGGCCGCAGCCTCATCCTGCGTGACAATTGCCTCCGAGTGGGGGGTGGAATGGGCCGCGATGTGGGCAATCGCCTCATCGAGGTCCCGCACCACCTTGACCCCCAGAATATAATCTAAAAATTCTGTGTCAAAATCGTGTGCATCGGCCGGTTTTCCAGAAATTATTTTTGCCGCGCCGGGATCCAGCCGCAGCTCGACCCCCGCCTGTTCCAATTTTTGGGCTGCCAGCGGCAGGAAGACCGGCGCAATCGCCTGATGCACCAGACAATCCTCCGCCGCGTTACAGACGCTGGGCCGGCTGGTCTTGGCATTGAAGAGGATCCGCACCGCCATCTCGGGATCGGCGCTCGCGTCGACATAGATGTGGCAGATGCCGGTGCCGGTCTCGATGCAGGGGACGGTGGCGTTCTCGACACAGGCGCGGATCAGCCCCGCGCCGCCGCGGGGGATCAACAGGTCGATCTGCCCCTCCGCCCGCATCAGTTCGGTCGCGCTGGCGCGGCTGGTGTCCTCGACAAGGCAGATCAGGTCCGGGTCAAAGCCCGCCTGCTGCGCGCCCGCGCGCAGCGCCGCGACGATTGCGCGGTTGCTGCGGATCGCCTCCTTGCCGCCCCGCAGCACGCAGGCGCTGCCCGCCTTGAGGCAGAGCGCCGCCGCGTCGGCGGTGACGTTGGGCCGAGACTCATAGATGATCGCAATCACCCCGAGCGGGACTGCGACCTTCTCGATTTTAAGGCCGTTGGGCCGCTCGATCCGCCGCAGCACCTTCCCGACCGGGTCGGGCAGCTGCGCGACCTGCTCAAGGCCCGCCGCCATCCCCTCGATCCGCTCGTCGGTCAGCCGCAGCCGGTCGAGCATCACCTCGCCGATCTGCCCACGGGCCGCGTCGAGGTCCTGCGCGTTGGCGGCGAGGATCTCCCCCCGCGCCTGCCGCAGGCTGGCCGCCATGCTGCGCAGCAGCGCGTCCTTGCGCGCGCTCTCGGCAAAGGCCGCGCTGTGTTTTGCCGCGTTCGCGCGGCGCAGCAGCTCCTGTGTCGTCATTGTGCCGCCCTCCCCTCAAACCGGGTGCCGACCGGACGGCCCTCCATCAGGTCGTACAGCATCTCCGGCCGCTTGCCGTTCATAATTACCATCGGGATCCCCGCCCGGTTGGCGACAAGGCCGGCGCGCAGCTTGGTCTCCATGCCGCCGGTGCCGAGGCTGGCGCCCGCGCCCCCCGCCAGCGCAAAGATCTCGGGGGTGATCTCCTCCACCCGCTGGATCAGCTTGGCGTCCGGGTTCTTTTTCGGGTCGCTGTCAAACAGCCCGTCGATATCCGAGAGGATGACCAGCAGGTCGGCCTTGGCCAGCGTCGCCACGATGGCCGACAGGGTGTCGTTCTCCCCGATGCCCAGCTCCTCGGTGGCGACGGTGTCGTTCTCGTTGACGATCGGCAGCACCCGATAATCCATCAGCCGCTGCAGGGTGTTCTCAATATTCTGGCGGCAGTGCTCGTTCTCGATCTCGTAGCTGGTCAGCAGCATCTGGGCCACGACGTGGTGATACTGCTCAAACTCCTTGTCATAGACGTACATCAGCTCGCACTGGCCCACCGCCGAGGCCGCCTGCTTGCCCGGGACGTCGGTGGGGCGCTGGGACAGCGAGAGCTTTCCCACCCCCATGCCGATTGCGCCGGAGGAGACCATGATGATCTCCACCCCGCTGTTCTTAATATCCGCGATGACCTTGCACAGCCGCTCAATCAGCCGGATGTTCAGCTGTCCGGTTGCGTGTGCCAGTGTCGATGTGCCTACCTTGATGACGATCCTCATGAGATATCCTCCCTGCCGCGCCGGCGGAATGCCTGTCCGCAGCGTGCCGCGCTTGGCAATATTTCTTTTATTCTACCACATCTGCCCTTTAAAAGCAAAAGCCGGACGGCAAAATCCGCACCGGCTCTCTTTTTATTCCCCCGATTCCAGCAGCCCGCACAGCGCCGCGTCAAACTCCGGCAGTACCCGCCGCAGCCGCGCCGGCGCGCCGGCGGCGTCGAGGAAGCAGTGGTCGCTCTCCCCCTCAAAGACCGTCTCCCCCGCCTCGTTCTCCATCCGGTAGGCGATGGTCATCCGCACCCCGCGGTAGGCGGCGAGCCGCACCCTGACGGCAACCTGCTCGGGGAAGCGGGTCGGCTTTTTGTAGCTGCAGCGCACCGCCAGCACCGGCGAGGAGACCCCCATCTGCTCCAGCTTGTCAAAGCTCCAGCCCAGCTGGTCGAGAAAGTCAATCCGCGCCTCCTCCATCCAGTGGATGTAGTTGGCGTGGTGGATGATCCCCATCTTGTCGGTCTCGTAATACTGCGCCCTGCGGATATACGGTTTCAAATCAGCTCTCCCCTTTTTCCCTGTTTTCACTGTATCCCGAAAAAGAGCGGGCCCGGCAGCCCGGCGCCCGCTCCCCCTCTTCTGTTTTTCGCCCGTGTGCTCAGGCGATTTTCCCGCGGTGCGGTTGTCACAGCGCGGTCTTCCACAGCCCGTGCAGGTTGCAGTAGGCGTAGGCCGCGACCGGTTTCTCGCCGTCCGCCATCATAAAGACCGCCTTCGGCTCGTCGCTCGCCGCCAGCGCACAGCGGTGCCCGCCTCGGTTGGTCTCAAGATAGACCCACTGGATCAGATGCTCGGCCACCATCGGATGCGCGACCGAACCGACCGAGACGACCACCTTGTCCCCCTCGCGGGTGACCACCGGCAGGTGCTTTTCGCCCGCGGCGTCCACCGTGTTGGGGACCAGCGCCTTCATCGGCTCGCCGCAGCAGACGATCGGCACGCCGGAGCTGTGGATCATCCCGACCAGATTGCCGCAGTGGGTGCAAAGATAAAATTTCTCAGCCGCCATAAAAAAGACCTCCGTTTCAAATAAGTGTTTCTTTTTGCAGTTTGGGCCGCTCCGCCCAAAAAGATACCTGTTTTCCGCCCGCGGCAAAACGCCCGCCGCGGGCCTGCGCGGCGTCCTGCCACACCCTCAGTATAGCAACTTTGTCCCTGCTCGGCAAGAGCCTTTTGGCCCGGGCGCCGGGGTGCGCCGCCTCCCCCCAAAACGGCCGGCACAAGACCCGGACGGGCCGCGCACAGCCGCCCGGCAAGCTGCAAAGGGCCGGCGAACGGGCCGGGGCGCAAAAAAAGCAGGGCGTCCGCCCTGCTTTTTCCTGTTTCGCTTTTGGCCCGCGGCCGCCCCCCTGCGTCCGGCGCATCAGGCGGCGCGGCGGAATCCGAAAATCACTGGTTCTCCTGCGCCTTCTGCGCCTGACGCTTTGCCATGTCGGCCAGCGCGTCCTTGCGGGAGAGGTTAATGCGGCCCTGCTGGTCGATCTCGGTGACCTTGACCAGCAGCTCGTCGCCGACCGCGACGACGTCCTCGACCCGCTCGACCCGCTTGGTGTCCAGCTTGGAGATGTGCACAAGCCCCTCCTTGCCCGGGGCGATCTCGACAAACGCGCCGAAGTTCATCAGCCTCGTGACCTTGCCCTTGTAGATCGCGCCGACCTCGGGGTCCTCGACGATCATCTTGACGATGCCCACCGCGCGGTTGAGGTCCTCGCGGCTGACGGCGGTGATGCTGACCCGGCCGTCCTCCTCGACGTCGATCTTGCAGTTGCACTTGGCGCAGATGTCCTGAATGACCTTGCCGCCCTTGCCGATGACGTCCCGGATCTTGTCGGTGTCGATCATGAAGCTGACCATCTTGGGCGCATAGGGGGACAGCTGCTCCCGCGGGGCGGGCAGCGCTTTGAGCATGATCTCGTCGAGGATGTAGAGCCGCGCCTTGCGGCACTTCTCAAACGCCTCGGCGATGATGTCATAGGTCAGGCCGTCGATCTTGATGTCCATCTGGATGGCGGTGATGCCCTTGTGGGTGCCGCCGACCTTGAAGTCCATATCGCCGTGGAAATCCTCGACCCCCTGAATGTCCAGCATGGTCATCCAGCGGTCGCCCTCGGTGATCAGGCCGCAGGAGATGCCGGCGACCGGCGCCTTGATCGGCACGCCGGCGTCCATCAGGGCCAGCGTCGAGCCGCAGATCGAGGCCTGGCTGGTCGACCCGTTGGAGGAGAGCACCTCCGACACCAGACGGATGGTGTAGGGGAACTCCTCGGCGCTGGGCAGCACCGGGATCAGCGCGCGCTCAGCCAGCGCGCCGTGGCCGATCTCCCGCCGGCCGGGGCTGCGGGGCGCGCGGGCCTCGCCGACCGAGTAGGGCGGGAAGTTGTAGTGGTGGATATACCGCTTCTCGTTCTGGGTGCTGATGTCGTCCATGATCTGGGCGTCCCGGCCGTTGGAGAGGGTCGCGACGGTCAGCACCTGCGTCTGGCCGCGGGTGAACATCCCGCTGCCGTGGGCGCGGGGCAGCAGCCCGACCTCGGCGGCGAGGGGACGGATCTCATTGATGCCGCGGCCGTCCACCCGCTTGCCCTCGTCGAGCAGCCAGCGGCGGACGACAAACTTCTGCATCTTGTACATCAGCAGCTCGATGGTGGCGGCGTCGGCCTCCTCCCCGAACTCCTCGACCAGACGGTCCCGGATCGGGGCGAGACGGGCATCCCGCACATTCTTGTCGTCGGTGTCCATCGCGGCCTTGAAGTCGTCCAGATACTTGTCCCGCACCCGCATCAGCAGGTCGAAGTCGAGGTCGACGACCTCGAACTCCTTCTTGGGCTTGCCGATCTCGTCGACGATGCCGTTGATGAAGGAGATCATCTTCTTGATCTCAACATGGGCGGCCTTGATGGCGTCGAGCATGGTGGTCTCGTCCACCTCGTTGGCGCCCGCCTCGATCATGACGATCTTCTGCTCGGTGGCGGCGACGGTGAGGGCGAGGTCGCTGACCTCCCGCTGGGCCTCGGTGGGGTTGACCACCAGCTGCCCGTCGACAAGGCCCATGTAGACCCCGGCGATCGGCCCGTTCCAGGGGATGTCCGAGATGGACAGCGCGATCGAGGTGCCGATCATGCCGGCAATCTCGGGGCTGCAGTCCTGATCGACGCTCATGACGGTCATGACCACCGAGACGTCGTTGCGCATCGTCTTGGGGAAGAGCGGGCGGATCGGGCGGTCGACCACCCGGCTGGTGAGGATGGCCTTCTCGCCGGGGCGGCCCTCACGGCGCATAAAGCTGCCCGGGATGCGGCCGACCGAGTAGAGCTTTTCCTCAAAATCCACGCTCAGCGGGAAGAAGTCGATCCCCTCACGAGGCTTCTCGCTCATCGGGACGTTGCACAGC
>CALXBJ010000035.1 GCA_944386515.1 uncultured Pygmaiobacter sp. | reverse complement strand
CCGCGGCGGTCACCGGATTCATCGCCAAGGAGAATGTCGTGGGCACGCTGGCGGTCTGCTTTGTCGGGCTGGAGAACTTCATCGACACCGATGAGCTGGTCATGCTGGAGGGCTCCGGCGCCGAGGTGGCGGGCATCCTCGCGATCACCAAGGTCGCCGCGCTGGCCTACCTGATGTTCAACCTCTACACCCCGCCCTGCTTTGCGGCGATCGGCGCGATGAACGCCGAGATGAAGAGCGCCAAATGGCTGTGGGCCGGCATCGGGCTGCAGCTCGGGGTCGGGTACACCGTGGGCTATCTGGTCTATCAGGTCGGCACCCTCGTCACCACCGGCGCGCCGGGCGCGGGCGCGCTGCCCGGCGGCATCGCGGTGGCCGCCTTCGCGGCGGTGCTGGTCTGGCTCTGCCTGCGGTCGGAGAAGTCCCTCGCGCGGGAATATGCGCTCAGCGGGGGTGCCGCCTGATGGAAAACCTGATCCCCGCCGCCCTTCTGCTGCTGATCCTCGGCGCGGCAGTGCGCACCCTCTGGCGGGCCAAAAAGCGGGGGGTGCGCTGCATCGGCTGCCCCGCGTCGGGCAGCTGCGCCGGCGGCTGCCATGCCGCCGGTGGGGACAGCGCCGCCGGCCCAGCGCCCACGGGCAGCGCCGACGCCTCCTTTGCAGACGGCCGCCATGCCGCCGGCCCCGCCTCAGCCGCCCCGACCGGCTCCCGCTGTGCGGGCTGCACCGGCTCCCACTGCGGCGGCTGCGGGCACTGAGCCGCAGCGCGGGCAAAACGCCCAAAACCGTGCCGCCGCCAAAAAACGCCGGCGGCGCGGGCAGAAAAGCAGCCTTTCTTCCTTCTTCCTTCTTGCTTCCGAAATCGGAAAAAGAGGGGGGGCCATCCGGCCCCCCTCTTTTTTCGTTTACCCCGTTTTCCCACCCGTGTGCCCCGGCCCTCTGCGCCCCTGTCCGCCCCTGTTTCTTCGCCCGTTTTTGCCCCGCTTTTCGCCCCCGTCCGTACCGTTTTCCCACCCGTGTGCCGCTGTCCGTCCGCCCCGTTTTCCGCCCGGCCCGCCTTCGCCTTTCCGCCGCGCCGCGCCCCGGGCTTCTCCCCCGCGAAAGGCCGCCCCGGCCGCATACGAAACCCCGCCCGGCCCGCCCCTTCCCCCACGGCGCAAAAAAAGAGAATCCGGCGCAAAAATTTAAAATCGACAGCGGCAAATCCACCGTGCTAAGATGGAGGATAAGAGGGCGCGGCTCACCCGTGCCCGGTTTAAAAAAAAGCGCGGGCAGCGCGGGAAGGGAAGCGGCATTGATGGAACATCGGGACCCGAATATCGACGCGAAGGGGATGCTCTTCGGCAGATGGTGCATCCGGGAGGGGGTCTGGGCGATCACCAACCGGTGGCAGAACTTCATGTATCTCCTGATTGGGGAGCAGCGGGCGCTGCTGATTGACACCGGCTATGGCGAGGGGAACCTGCGGGCGGTGGTGGAGGGGATCACCGACAAGCCGGTGACCGTCATCAACACCCACGGCCATTTCGACCACACCGGCGGCAACGGCTGGTGGCCCCGGGCGCTGATGGCCCGGCCCTCGGCCGCGACCTGCCGCATCGCCTTCTCGGAGGAGCAGTGCCGCTGGCGGGACGCAAAGCCCTATCCCGACTATGAGATCGAATATGTAAAGGAGGGCGACCGGATCGACCTGGGCGGCCGGCAGGTGGAGGTGCTCGAGATCCCGGCCCACCACGAGGGCAGCATCGCGCTGCTCGATCGCACCGACCGGCTGCTCTTCACCGGGGACGAGCTGGAGAGCGGGCAGGTGCTGCTGTTTGTCCGGGCGTCCGGCCTGCCCATCGCGCAGGTCGCCGCCGCCCACCGCGCCAATATGGAAAAGCTGCGCGCGCGCCGGGCCGATTACGATTACCTCTGCCCCGCCCACAACGGCTGTATGCTGCAGCCCGACCGGTATCTTGAGGACTTCATCGCGCTGGACACCGCCCTCGCCGAGGGCCGCGCCGAGGCCGCGCCCACGACGGCGGGCTTCGGCTTTGCGCCCGAGTGGGGGGAGCAGGACACCTTCTCCGCCTTCCGTCCGCTGGTGCGCGCGCAGGCGGGGCTCGCGTCGATCATCTACACCCCCTGACCGCGGGGGCGGGCGGGGCCGAACGGCAGCTGCCGGCAACTGGGCCGCCCCACGGCCGTTTTCGCCGCCGGGGCCGGTGTTGAACACATCCGGTACATCCATCAGAAAGGAAGGATTTTCCATGAAGGACCGCAAGGAATACGACGCGCTGCTGCGCAGCCTGAAGGAGGGCGCCGTGACCATCGAGCTGGAGGGCGCCGCCATCGAGCTGCGCAGCTGCGCCGACCGGCAGCCCGGTCAGGTCGACCCCCGCAGCGCGCTGGCCGCCCATCTGACCCGGGAGGAGTTTGCCGCCCGCCGGCTCGAGCTGGACGGGGAGCTTTGGGCCAATGAGGACCACCTCTTCGGCCCGCCCGACCCCGAGAACTACTCCCCGCTGGCGCTGCTGCGGTTCCAGTTCGGCTGGACCAGCAGCGACCTGTCCTGTGGGATCCGCACGCTGCACCGCGAGATCCCCTCGCCCGACGGGCCGGTCAGCGTCTACCAGTACGAGCGGGTCAGCCCCCGGCCGGACCGCCCCTGTGTGGTGCTGATCCACGGCGGCGGCTTCTTCGGCGGGGTGATCCCCACCGTCGAGAACCAGTGCAAGCTGCTGGCCCAGCTGATGGACGGGGTGGTGCTGGCGGTGGAGTACCCGCTGTGCCCCGAGCACAAGTACCCCGCCGGCTTCAACGCCTGCTGGGCGACGGTGGTCTGGGCGCATGAAAACGCCGCCGCGCTGGGCGTCGGCAAAAACAAGATCGGGGTCGCAGGGGATTCCGCCGGCGGCAACCTGTCGCTGGCCTGCGGCCTGCGGGACCGGGACGAGGGCGGCGGCCGGATCGCCTTCCTCGGGCTGATCTACCCCACCCTCTCCCGGCGGGAGAGCCTGCACAGCGCCCGCTGGTGGCGGCCCGAGCTGTACGAGAACCCGTCGGGCGACCCGCTGATCGACCAGCAGATCCGGCAGATCGGCCTGACGGAGGACCAGACCACAAGCTGGTACCTGCCCGAGGGGCAGGACCCCGACGACCCCTATGTCAGCCCGATCGAGGCGGACCCCGCCGGGCTGCCCAAGGTGCTGCTGATGACGGCGGAGTATGACTTTTTGCGGGCGGAGTGCGACGCCTATGCCGGGATGCTGGCCCGCGCCGGGGTGCCCTGCCGCTGCATCCGGTACGGGGGCATCTTCCACGGCACCTTTGACCGGCTGGGCTACGCCCCGCAGGTGGAGGATATGCTGCGGGAAATCGCATCTGAGATGAGCGCTCTTTGAGCCTGCGCCGCCGCCGGTTTTTACGAACGCCTGCATCGGAGATGACAGCTCTCTAAGCCTGCGCCGCCGCCGGTTTTTACGAGCGCCTGCATCGGAGATGACAGCTCTCTAAGCCTGCGCCGGCATTGGCTTTTGCGGACGCCTGCATCGGAGATGAACACTCTTTGAGCCTGCGCCGCGGCAAATTCTTCTCAAACATCTGCATCCGCGATGCCAAGCGATGCCAACGCGATGCCAAGCAATGCCAACGCAAAAACCCCCGGCCCCGGCCGGGGGTTTTTTGCTCCTTTTTGCCCCCTTTTGCCCCTTTTTCCGCCGCGCCCTCCCCAAAAACCGCGCCGCGCCCCCCGCCGTTTTCCCCTTTTCCCGCCCGCCGCGCGCTTTTTGGGCGCAAAAAACGGTTGACAGCCGGACATTCTGCATGGTATGATGCAGAAAATCAGAGGTTTGTTTTGGGGGAGCTTTCCCCCGGGCAATGGTAGAGGCGCGGATGACAAGAGTACCGCACCACACGGGGCCGGCCGGCCGCCGTGCGGGAAAGGGGATTCCGCCGAAGGGGGCCGCCGGCTGCCGGCGGCGTCCCTGCTGGGGCCGTGCAGAAGATGCGCGGGACTGTCACATTTTTCTGTGAAGCGCTATCATTGGGTCTTGGCCTTTCCCTCCCCGCCCCGTCCGTCGGTGCGCGCGGGGGATCTCGGGTCGTTTCGCCATGAGGTTTTTTGCAGAAAAAGCCCCATGGCTTTTTTGTTGCCCGCCTCTGGTCGGCCCGCCGCCGCGCCCGGACAGCGGGACGCCGCGGCCTAAAGAGAAGAGAGGAGAATTGTTATGACCAACAGACTTCGCCCCCTGATGCTCGCCCTCGCCCTCCTCGCCGCGCTGGCGCTGACCGGCTGCGTCGGCAGCGGCAGCAGCACCGCCGAGGACAAGGTCCTCACCGTCGCGATGGAGTGCGCCTACGCCCCCTACAACTGGACCCAGCAGGACGACGCGAACGGCGCGGTGCCGATCAAGGACAGCCCGGACTACGCCTACGGCTATGACGTGATGATGGCCAAAAAGATCGCTCAGGCGCTGGATATGGAGCTGGAGATCGTCCGGCTTGACTGGGATTCCCTCGTGCCGGCGGTGCAGTCGGGCACGGTGGACTGCGTCATCGCGGGCCAGTCGATCACCAGCGACCGGATGCAGTCGGTCGATTTCACCACCCCCTACTACTACGCGTCGATCGTCACGCTGGTGCGCGCAGACGGGGATTATGCCGGCGCGGCGTCGGTGGCGGACCTCGCCGGGGCGGTCTGCACCAGCCAGCGGAATACCGTCTGGTATGACGTCTGCCTGCCCCAGATCCCGGATGCCGAGATCCTGCCCGCGCAGGACTCCGCCGGCGCGATGCTGATCGCCCTCAACAGCGGCAGCTGCGAGGCGGTGGTCACCGATATGCCCACCGCGCTGGCCGCCTGCACCGCGTATGAGAATTTCAAGCTGCTGGACTTCTCGGGCACCGACGGGGATTTTGAGGTCTCGCAGGAGGAGATCAACATCGGCATCTCGCTCAAGAAGGGCAACACCGCGCTGCTGGACAAGATCAACGGGGTGCTCGCCGAGATGACCGCCGACGACTTCAACCGGATGATGGACGAGGCGATTGCCGTCCAGCCGCTCAACAGCTGAGGCTGCGCCGTTTTTTCAAGACACCGCGCGGCGGCGCACAGCCGCCGCCCTTTTTTCCACAAAGGAGGCTGTTACAATGTCCCTGCCCCCCGAGTCCGACTTTTTCGGCCGGATCCTCTTTTTACTGCAAAGCTACGGCGGCTCCTATCTGCGGGGCGCGTGGGTGACGATGGTCATCGCGCTGATCTCCACCTTTATCGGCTGCGTGATCGGCTTTGCGGCCGGCATCCTGCAGACCATCCCGGCCGACCGGCGGCGCGCGCCGGCGCGCTTTTGGCTGCTGCGGGCGGTGCGGCTGCTGCTGGACGTGTATGTCGAGGTCTTCCGCGGCACCCCGATGATGGTGCAGGCGATGTTCATCTTCTACGGCGCGGCCTCGCTGTTCGGGATCAATATGGATATGTGGACCGCGGCGCTGCTGATCGTCTCGGTCAACACCGGCGCCTATATGGCCGAGACGGTGCGGGGCGGCATCCTCTCGATCGACCCCGGCCAGACCGAGGGGGCCAAGGCGCTCGGGATGACCCATTTCCAGACGATGACCAGCGTGGTGCTGCCGCAGGCGCTGCGCAACATCCTGCCCCAGATCGGCAACAACCTGATCATCAACATCAAGGACACCTGTGTGCTGTCGGTGATCGGGGTGGTGGAGCTGTTCTCCGCCGCCAAGGGGGTGGCGGGGGTCTACTACACCTTCTTTGAGTCCTTCGCCATCACGATGGTGATCTACTTTGTGCTGACCTTCGCCTGCTCGCGGCTGCTGCGGCTGTGGGAGAAGCGGCTCGACGGGCCGGAGAACTATGACCTGGTCCTCGCGGACGGGCTGGTGCAGGGCGAGGGGATGTACCGCTATCCCAAGAACCCGGCCCAGCCGAACGCCGACCTGCGCGCCCGGCAGCTGTGGGACGCGCAGGAGGGCCTGCGGGACGGCAAATCAAACGGTGCACAGAGCGAAAGGGGGCGCGGGGAATGAGCGAGCCGATCATTGAAGTGCGGCATCTGAGCAAGCGGTTTGGCCGCAACGAGGTGCTGCGGGATCTGGACTTCTCGGTCCTGCCGGGGGAGGTCATCAGCATCATCGGGGCGTCGGGGTCGGGCAAGTCGACCCTGCTGCGCTGCATCAACCTGCTGGAGGAGCCGACCGGCGGCAGCATCCTGTTCCACGGGCAGGAGGTCACCGCGCCCGGCACCGACCCCTGTGCGCTGCGCGCGCGGGTGGGGATGGTGTTCCAGGGCTTCAACCTGTTCAACAACATGACGGTGCTGGAAAACTGCGTCGCCGGCCAGCGCAAGGTGCTGCGCCGCAGCAGGGAGGAGGCCCGCGCCAACGCGATGGCCCATCTGGAGAAGGTGGGCATGGCCTCCTATATCAACGCAAAGCCGCGCCAGCTGTCGGGCGGGCAGAAGCAGCGGGTGGCGATTGCCCGGGCGCTGGCGATGGACCCCGAGGTGCTGCTGTTTGACGAGCCGACCAGCGCATTGGACCCCCAGATGGTGGGGGAGGTGCTGGAGGTCATGCGGCAGCTGGCCGCGGAGGGGCTGACCATGCTGGTGGTCACCCACGAGATGGCCTTCGCGCGGGACGTGTCCAGCCGGGTGGTCTATATGGCGGACGGGGTGATCTGCGAGCAGGGCGCCCCGGCGCAGCTGTTCGGCGCGCCGCAGAACCCCCGCACCCGGGAGTTCCTCTCCCGGTTCAACAGCCGCTGAGCGGCGCGGCCCTGCGCGGGCGGCGTGGTGCGGCGCCCGCGCGGCGGGAAGGCCCCTTTGCCGGCGCATCCCTCCCGCCCTTCCCGGGCGGGGGATCGCGTCCCCTTCCCCGGGCCGTCCGCCCCCTCCCTTTTCGCGCCGGCGCGCGGGCGTCGGGCGCAGCGATGTAAAATTGATCCTCCCCGCTTTTCTTCCCCCGCAAAATGTGCTATACTGTGGCCATCCTTAAAAAATGAAAGCCCCATCCGGGCTGAGAGGAGATCATGGGATGAAATTCAGGACCTTTGCGCTCTTTGCCGCGGCGGCGACTGCAGCTGTCGCCTGGAAGCTGGCGCGGGAGCGCCGGCGGGATGCCGAGATCACGATGGAGCTGTCGGGCGACGGGTACCAGCCCGACCCGGCGGCCGAGAGCGAGGGCGAGGCGGAGGAATCCGCACCGCAGCAGCCCCTTGCCGCCGCGGCCGACCTGACCGAGGCGGAGGAGGAATGGGCCGAGGAGAGCCGCCGCCCGGCGGACCCGTTTGCCATCGCCGACGCGGCCGACTTCTCCGGCGACTGGGAGGAGATCGACTGCAAGGGCTGACCCGCCGCCCCACCCGGGGCGAAGGGCAGCAGCGGCAGCGCGCCATGTCTTTCCCGGCAGGCGGCCGCCGCGCGTGGAGGTTTTTGACCCCCCGCGCGGGCGGGCGCCTGTTTTTTTGTGCGCGGGCATCCGCCCCTTACCGCCCCGCCGTCCCTTTTTCGGGCGGCGGCAGATCCCCTCATCCCCTCCCCGGGTCTCCGCCGCGTCCCCCCCGCGGAAAAAGCCGCCCGGAACCCCCTCCCCCGCCGCGGCATAGAATGGCGGGACGGGCGGCGCGCCGCCCGGATCTTTGGGGGAAAGGGGGTGTCGGGATGCGGCATCCACACACCGATGCACCGCTGGCGCTGGGCGCGCGGGGCGCGCGGGTGGCGGTGCTGCAGCGCGCGCTCGAGCGGCTGCGGCTGGGCCGGTACCCCGAGCTGCTGGCGCTGCGGCCGGACGGGGTGTTCGGCCACGCCACCGCGACGGCGGTGCAGCAGTACCAGTCGCTGGCCGGCCTGCCGGCGGACGGGACGGTCGGCCCCGCCTGCTGGGCGTCGATCACCGCCGACTGCGCCCGGCTGCGCGGGCGGCGCTGAGGGGGCGCGCTTTTCGGCCCGCGCCCGCCGCGCGGGGGGCAATTTTCCACTTTTCCCCCGCTTTGCGCGGCGGCGCGCAAAAAGACCCGGACCAGAGGTCCGGGCCTTTTTGTGTATCCTGCCGCAGCCGTGCTGCGCAGGGTGTCCTCTTTTGCGAAAACCGGCGGCACGGGGCTTAAAACCCACCTGCCGGGGCGTTACGCCAGCTCCGCGAGCGCCGCCTTCAGCCGGGCGAGGGTCTCCGCCTTGCCCAGGATCGCGGCGATCTCGATGCCGCCGCCGGGGGTGAACTGCATCCCGGACAGCGCGATCCGCATCGGCCAGAGCATCCAGCCGTTCTTGACCTGCATCTTGGCGATCAGGTCGAAGCAGGCGTCGTGGATCTTCT
>CALXBJ010000034.1 GCA_944386515.1 uncultured Pygmaiobacter sp. | reverse complement strand
GCATACTCCGGCCCGGTCAGCTCCTCCTTGAAGTAGGTCAGCCCGAACCCGTTGTGGATGCACTGGTTGAGGATGCCGCCCAGCTCCTTGTCCCGCTCGAGGATCAGGATGTCCCGCACCCCCTTGTCCCAGGCCGCGCAGGCCGCGGCAAGTCCCGCCGGCCCGCCGCCGACGACGATCAGCTCATGGTACTCGGTCATCGCCCCTCGCCCCCTTTCCGAAGGTCCGCGCCCTGCGCGGCCTGCCTTGCCTCCTTGGTCCTGCCGGTCAGGATCCGGCTGCCCGCCTTGTCCTGCGGGATCTCGCACTGGTCGACCCCCAGCTCCCGGGCGAGGATCTCCTGCACCCGCGGCCCGCAGAAGCCGCCCTGGCACCGGCCCATCCCGCTGCCGCACCGCCGCTTGACCCCGTCGATCGAGACCGGGGGGATCGGCCCGCGCATCGCCTCGAGGATCTCCCCCTCGGTGATGGTCTCGCAGCGGCAGATCACCCGTCCGTAGGCGGGATTTTTTTCGATCAGCGCCGCCTTTTCGCGGCTGGACAGCTCCTTGAACCGCACCCGCCGGCGCCGCGGCGCGAAATCCGGCTTTTCGGCGAGGGCAAGCCCGGCCTTTGCCAGCAGCTTCACCGCCTCCTCGGCGATGGCCGGCGCGGAGGAGAGCCCCGGCGACTTGATGCCGCCAAGGTCGATGAAGCCGGGCGCGCCGGCGGCCTCCTCGATGACGAAGTCGGGCCGGTCGGTGACCGCCCGCACGCCGGAGAAGTTGCGGATCGACTCGCGGTAGTTGATGCCCGGCACGCTCTTTGCGGCCTGCCGCTTGACGAAGGCCAGCCCCTCGGCGGTGACGGCGGCATCGTCGCCGTCGGCGACCGGCTCGGCGTTGGGCCCGACGATCAGGTTGCCGTGGACGGTGGGGGCGACCAGCACCCCCTTGCCGTCGGGGTTCGGGCACTGGAAGATGACGTGCCCCACCAGCGCGCCCTGGCTCTTGTCCATCAGGTAGTATTCGCCCCGGCTGGGCAGGGTGGTAAAGGCGTGGGGGGCGGCCATGTCGTGGATGCGGTCGGCGTGGACGCCGGCGGCGTTGACCACCATCCGGCTCTCGACGGCCCGCCCGCCGGCGGTGATGCGGTAGCCGCCGTCGATCCTTTCAATCGCGGTGACCGGGCTGTTGAGCCGCAGCCGCACCCCGTTTTGGACGGCGGCCTCGGCCATCGCGAGGCAGAACTCCCACGGGGAGATGATCGCGGCCGACGGGGCGAGCAGCGCGCCCTTCACCGCGCCGGAGAGGTTCGGCTCAAGGGCGAGGGTCTCCTCGGCGGAAAGCAGCCGCAGCCCGGGCACCCCGTTTTGGACCCCCCGGTCATAGAGGGTGCGAAGGACGTCAAGCTCCCCCTCGCCGAAGGCGAGCACCAGGCTGCCGATCTCCTTGCAGGGGACGTCGAGCTGGCGGGCCAGTTCCTTGACCATCCGGTTGCCGGCGACGTTGAGCCGGGCCATCAGGGTGCCCGGCTCGGGGTCATAGCCGGCGTGGACGATCGCGCTGTTGGCCTTGGTGGTGCCGTCGGCGACGTCGTTCTCCCGCTCCAGGACGGTGACCGACAGGTCATACCGCGCCAGCGCGAGGGCGGTCGCGGCGCCGATGACGCCGCAGCCGATGATAGTCACATCAACCATGAAATCGAATCCTCCTTCGTGTCAAACCGCCGCGCCCCCGCGGGGAGGGCAGCAAAAAGAGCCAAAGCAAAAAGACCCTCAAAAGGGTTTTCGCTTTGGCTCAAATTCTCTCAGCTTGGGGTTATTATAACACACCCCGCGGCAAAATACCAGCCCCTTTTTTCGGGCGGATTTTTGCCGGGGGGACTTTTTTCCGGGAGGATTTTTGAGAAAGAAGAGAAATCCCCGCCGGCAGGATTTTTTTCGGGGCGGATTTTTGCCGGGGATTTTTTGCCGGGGGAAAAAATCAGCCCAGCAGCCGCAGCGCGGCGTTCAGCAGGATGCCGGCGGCGGCGGAGACGGCAAACAGGATGCCGGTGATGGCGATGTTTTTGCGCAGGCTGCGGTTTTCGCGGAAGAGCACCAGCAGCCCGATGCCGGCGGCGCTGGCGAGGCCGGCGGCGAGGGAGCCGAAGGAGAGCGCCCCCGACAGGTAGAGCTGGGCCAGCAGCACGCTGACGGCGCAGTTGGGCACAAGGCCGATGGCGGCGGCGAGGATGGGCTGCAGCACCGACGCGCCGGCGAGCCAGTCGGCGAAGAGCGCGCCGCCGAGCCGCTCCATCGCGAGGTGGATCAAAAAGGAGAAGAGCACCACATACCCGGTGACCTCCAGCGTGTGGCGCAGCGCGGCGAGGATGGGGTGGGACTCCCCCTCGTCGTGCTCGCAGGGGCAGTGGATCTCCTCCTTTTCGGCGACCATCCCGACCCGGACCAGCCGGCGGCGGAGCAAAAAGTCGACGGCAAAGCCGCACCCCGCGCCGAGCAGGATCTTGAAGCCGACCAGCGCGGCGAGGGCGCCCAGCGCGGAGGGGTTTGCGGCGAGGACGAGGAAGGCCTCGTCGGAGGTGGCGAGAAAGACCGACAGCAGGGTGCCCAGCGTGATGACCCGCCCGGCGTAGAGGTTCGCGGCCATCGCGGAAAAGCCGCACTGGGGCAGCGCGCCCAGCAGCGCGCCGACGAGGAAGCCGACCCGGCTCTGGCCACAGAGCAGCCGTGTCAGCCGCTCGCCGCGCCGGTGCTCGGCCAGCTCGACCAGCAGGCAGGCGAGAAAGAGGAAGGGCAGCATCTTTGCCGCGTCGATCAGGGTATCCAAAAGCAGTTCCAGCAACAGAAAGGTCCTCCGTTTTTTCTAAAGGTTAAAAAAGGGGCGCGCCGGCGGCTCCAAAAGCCGCCCGCGGCTGCGCCGCGCTTTCCTATTATATCCTGTTTTTTGCCAAATGCAAATTTTTGCCCCCGCGATGCCAAAATCC